>JACZYK010000072.1 GCA_022571135.1 Bacteroidota bacterium | reverse complement strand
GCGAAATCCCCGATGCGGTTCATGATGAACGCCTTGGTCGCCGCAGCGCTGTTCTTGAGGTCCTGTACCGAACTGCGACATTTGAGGGCTCGACCTGCGACAAATGAAAGTATGGACCGCGATCTACTTGACAAAAAGTTCTGGCCATAAACATGGTCATTTACCGAGAAGGATACCCGCTGCCACTGCCACGACGACGGTACCAATCAAAGCTATCCTCCGGCGTTGTTCTCTTCGATACATTGACTGCCAGGAGTCGCTTACGTTCGTCAGCGCCGTGCGTTCATCCAGCCATAGGGTACGCTCCGCGTTGAGTGTGGCCAATCGCTGCCTCAACCACTCCGACTGAAGAGCCATTGCCTTAATGACGAGCGTGTCCCTGGCGGCTGTCTGTCGGTAGGAGGCGAGCGTAGCCTGCATGGCGGGTGCGAGCCGTTGCAGACTCAGATAGTCCTCGGCGAGCGGACGCGTCATCCAGAACCCAGGGAGAGAATCGAGACTTACAGCGATAACCGTATCAGGGACGGCGCTCTGCCTGGCGATCGAGCCACGTACCGTAAATAATAGCAGCGAGGACAGAATCAGTGCCCGGAAAAGCGCTGCCAGAACTGAGTAGCGAGTCGAGAATGCTTTCATGGTATTGTGCCTGTCTGAACCACCAGCTTCGTGAGAGCAGGAGGCTATCGATTTCGAGTTGTATACCGGTGGCGAGTAGTGCCAGGCTGTCTCCGGCAGAATGTAGCGAGTCCTGGTCAGCACGGAAATCTCTGATCTGGACCTCGTACGTCACGATGTCTGCACGTAGGCGATCGGCAGTATTCTGCTCTCCGAACAGGCTGTAGAAGAAAAACCCGGCGACTGCGGTCAAGAGCAGACATAGGCTCCACGGGACGGCAATTTTACCATTCATAACGCGGCCTCGTAAACGACGTTATCCTGAATCGTGCAGCTGGATTAATACATCGGTCTCTCTCGAATACCCCATCGCCTTCTCGTTGGCTTCCGGCTGATCCTGATGATGTGTTCGCCCCGATTGTTTTGCCGCACCGACCATCCCACGACCTGACAGTCTCCACATGCCCATACGGACCGTTCCCTTTTTGCCAGACGGCTATGTCGCCAGGTAGTATCTCGAATCCACGCAGCACGCGGCTCGCTTTGATTGAATAACGGGTGATAAACTTCCGCGCCAGCGCCGACCTGATTACAGGCCACGCGACACGCGGACACCGGGGTGCATCCAAGATGTAGCTGACGAAGGCGGCACACCAGGCATAGCCTTCGTCAAGCCCGACAGAGGCCAGGAACTTTCGAATTTCTGGGCCTGCGTTATCGCCGGTTTCAATCACGCCAACGTAGACGGCTGCCGTATCGAGGTGTGCTTGAGCCAGACTACGAAATGGCACCAGCAATGAGAGCGCAGCCAATGACGAAACCGAAACCGGACCACGCAATTGCGAACGCGACAGGATCTCGACTGAGAATCTCATCTGTGTTGTGGTTTTTGAGGTAGATATTGTCGGCGACGCCGTAAGCAGCGGAGCCGAGTGTCATGTACGCCAGCGTTGCCGCGATCGGCCATAGCTCAATGAACCGGTCTAGCGAAAGCCAGACGGCAGGAATGGCAATGGCAGAAAGCAGGAGCGTCGTCCATGTGAATTTGTAGCGACCGAGTCGCGAGAATAACTTTTTCATGACTCATCCTCCACTGTTGCCGACTTCGGGTTGACCTGCTCCGGCACCTCGTTGTCCAACTTCTGATCCGAAAGCATGTCGTCTCCCGAAAGCTCAGCGTCATCGTACTCCGGATCCTCGGGCTCTTCTTCCTTCTCGGGTATGAACTCATGCAGATGCTCGGGAACCGCACGGCGCTCATACTTCTCGACCCACCAGGGATTATCGAACATGAATGTTGTTCCATCCAGGACCGTACCACGAGGCATCTGACGGCTCTGGTGGAGCATCTCCGCGTCCACGGTATGCAGCTCGAACGTCATCTTCTCCTCGCAGAGATCATTAAGCTCTTCATTGGCCTGGTCTTCGCTTTCGGGCGTATTCCAGCGCTCCTTGCCATCGTCATCCTTCTTGACCTTCGGCCGGTCATTCGACCCCGATTCCCAACGAGAGTGCTTGTAGATCATCGCGTCATTCAGGTCATCGATGTAGTCCTGAGCCTCCTTTAGTTTCGAGAAATTCTTGGCCGCGGGCTTGGTGATCTTCCGGTGGACGTTGTAGTCCATTAGCTGCCGGATCCACTCTCTTTTTTCGAGCGCATCCTTGACGCTCCATTCAAAGTTTTTCATGTTCGAGATTCTCTATAGATTGAGAGGATCGTGCCATTGGCGAGTGAGCCTACAGATAGTCCTGGTGTAACCCCTCTGGCCAGACCTTCATCTTCGCCTGCTCTGCGAACCAAGTCCGCCAGCGTATGAGCGCATCGATCAGATCGGCCTTGATGTCACCGGGGACATCGTCGGTGCCTCCAGGATTGAAGCTGCCACACTGGAAGCCGTCAGTCGGACGACCATTCTCGTCGAGCCTGGTGTCGTCGACCTTGCTCTGCGTGATCAGGAACTGTGTGGCGAAGCTGGAGGCGGGCTCGCCATCGACCTTCACCTGAATCATTTTCGGTAGATACCGAATCCGGGTGATGACCTCGTCATTGACGGGGTCGATCTGGATGAACTCGGAATCTATCGTGTCATTGCCGTCGAGATCGATGAAGAGAGGGTTTTTACCGGAATAGGCCCGAACCATCACCGGCTTGGGAGCCAGTCTGCTCTTGAATTCGAGACCTGTCACGCCGAGCGCGTTCGGAGTCAAGACCGGTGGAGTGTCAATCATGTTCATGAGAAATACCGTTGATTATGGAATTAAACTGCTGTCATGTCTATTGTGTAGGTCGCTCCGCCCTTCCTGAAAAAGAGATCGGTGCCGTCATTCCACACGTCTCCATCGTTCAGAGATGCCGGATCAACCCCAACCCGGATTCGGATAGAAGCCCTGGATGTTGTCGATGCCTTCACGTCGAGGTAAGCTGTGGGAGTTGTGCTGTCGCCGACGCGGAAGCTTCCGAGAACATTCAGATCCTCAGCAAAGGAACCGGCTCCGGCGAAAGTGGCGAGAGCCGTGCCCGGAGCAAATGTCAGAACATCTTGAACACCAGCTTCTCTAAATCGCAGGGTGTTATCAGCGTCGGCTCTATAGATCACCCATTCATCTGTTGCACCTTCACCAAAGACAATTTGCGATTGTCCGGTTGAGCGGAGATCGAGACTTGCCGTAGATGCGCCTGTGTCAATAGTGACGACATCGCTGAATTGCCCCGTCCCCGTCACCGTAAGATTTCCCGATGCGAGAGAACCACCGTCGGTATCCCAGTTACCGTTAGTATCTATCGTCCCGACCCGCGTAGTCGTTGGCCCGGTAGATTCGTATTGCCAGAACCTAATCGGGATTCGCGACGTGTGCTCCGATATGATATTGGCAGAGCCGCCAACTACGTTAAGCGTGATTTGATGCGTTGATGTGGCCGATCTCGTAATCGTAAGTCCTTCATCGAAATAATCAGAGTCCTGAGAACTCTTGATCGTCGTAACCCCTGCGGAGAGGGTCGAATCGAAAGTGACTGCGCCGGTGGCGTTGAGGGTGCCGGAAAAAGTGGCAGCACCCGCCGTGGTTATTATTAGGAAGTCATTGGACCCTAACCCTCCGCTTTGAGAAATCTTGAAGCTGTCTGACGAACCATTATCAATACCCAAAGACCAAAGAACCGTATTGGCAGTGCGGAGAAGGATATACGCATCACCATTACCCGTGCTTTTTGCGTCGATAAAAAGGCGGGCAGTCGCACTGGTATCCGTGCTCGTATTTACAATATCCAGCCCATGAATACCGACAAGGGACTTGCTTACTATTACGCTGCCCGCTACTGTAATGGCTCCCGTAGTTACGGCCCCGGTCGTATCAAACGTCGAAGATCCTATATCAATATTCCCAAACGATGTCCCTATTGAGCCAGAGTTTAGAACGCCTACGGTGACTATCGAGGACTGCCCGGTATAGGTGCCTGCGGTGAAGGTGCCAACCACAGCAACGCCCGTCGTATTGACCGTAACCTGGAGTCCGCCTCCGGCGTACACACGAAGCTCCTGTTGCCCCTCTGGAGCATTTATTCGGGCGTCCTCGGTTACGCCGTCATCCTGCCAGAAGTAGATATTCGACGCTTGGGCAGCTGCCGGGACGAACTCTATGCGGGCATCTGAGGCGGTCGATTTGATTTTGATTCCATTTCCCGCACCGCCAGTTGTCTCGACCGTAATCGTGGGCATATTGGCTGCAAGTTCGCTGAGCGCAAGACGCCCCTCTCCAGGCGTGCCATCCGGATCTGTCACTATATAGACTATCGAACCCGCAGCGGGATTGTTGATGACCGACAGCGCATTTAGAAGTTGATCTGCCATTGCTTTAGCTTGTTAAAGCTTCGTTGCGACGAGGCGTGTATGAAGGCAGCGATCGAAGGCCGTCGACATTCATCGTGGCGTTTAAAGCGCGAACCGTGTACCGGTACGACGTATCTGCATTGATCGGAGAATCCTGGTATGTCACTATCGGAGCCGTGACCGTATCGATGAGCGTCGGAACCTCACGGTATGCAGATGCCCGATAGATTTCGTAGTGCGTCGCGCCTGCGATCGCTGGCCATGACAGATCGACTGAAAGGAAATCAGACGCCCTGGTGACTACGATGTCCTCCGGCCTGGCTGGCGGAAGAGGACGCAGCATACCCTCGGTGACACTTCCCGAACCGCTCGCAGCGGGTACATCAATTACCCAATCGGTGAAATCGACGATCGCTAGGGAGTCGCCGACGACGAGGCCGAGCGTGTTCCCGTTCACGAGCTTCAGATTTGCAAGTGTTGGCGTTGCCATTTACCCGTTCAGGTTTGCGACTCCGTCGGTCTGGTGGAACTTGACTGTGACGTTGCCGCCGTTCGTCGTAATGTTGTCTCCGTCGATCCTCCAGCGAAGAGGAGATGATGCGTCGCCTGCTGGGTCCTCTTCGTAGACGTAGGCGGCTTCGACTGCGTGGCCACTGAGGCCCATCCAGATGACATCGTTGGCATCGATGACGGCTGCGTGGCCACCGGTACCCTTCGTGACGAGGACGCCCAGAAGTGTCTGACGGGCGTAGTTGCCGCCTGCCAGCTCGTTCGCCGAGATGTCCGATACGTACGTGTCATTTACCTGGTCGTACGTATCGGAGGGCGTGACCAGGAGGATTTTGAGCGTCTTCCCGATAACGAGCGCAACGATCGCGTCATAGAGCGACTGATATGGCCAGGATGATGCCATCTACTTTTTAGTGTTTGTCTTTTTTTCTCCTTTTTCTGCCAGGAGCCGTTGCTCCTTCGCCTCGGCCGTCAGGCGCGCAGCTGCGCGCGCTTTCTTTTCGGCGAGCTTCGTATGCTGATCCTTCACCCTGTGGTGCATCTTTCGCCGCGATCGAGCCTTCGGAGCTGCTCCTATTTCGTGGTTTAGATCCGGTCGACTCTTTGCGAGGTCGCCATAAATATGGGTACCGAGTTCGCTGGCCAGGCGCACGACCTCAGGGTCCGCCATCGTCTGCGTCGGCTTCAGGTTGATGGCCCGTTTGACATCACCGTCCTGGTCGAGAATTTCACCAGAGACGAATACGAGCATCTGCACCTCGCGAGTGATCTCAATTCCATCGTCATCCCGCTTTACTTCACCCGTCTCAAGATCCTTGACGGCCATCTCCTCGGGAGGATTGTAGCAGTCGATCCGGATAGAGATGTCTCCGGGGTATGATTCGACCTTCGCAACCTGATCTTTTTCGTGTTCGAACATTTTATCCGCCTGTTGTCGTGTCGTTTATGATGCCTGTTGGAGCGAGCCCGTCGAGAAGGCTGCGCACCGCAGCTGCCAATCCGGTGTCCAGATTCCCGCTCACGGTTTGACGTGTTGTTGGCACAACGCCGAAGAGGCCCGCCTTTGTACCGTCATGGTTCAGGTCGCCGTCGACCTCCAGGCCCCCGAAGACATGAGTTTTCGTACCACTGATCTCGAATACTGTAGAGGAAGTGATTTCGACTAGGAACTTCTCCACGAAGCCCCAGAGTGTCATTACCACGTCCTCCGCTCCATCATCTCCCACCAGCTGTAACACGCCCTGGGTATTCGGAGACCAGATCTTTGCCTCCAGCGCTCCGGACGGAAGAGAGTTTCTCCACTCAATCGGCTGAGTTCCACCAAAGCGTAGGCCATACGCGGAGCCGAGTAAGAGGTCGTTGTTCATCCAGAACTCAATGTCATCGTCGCCGTCGATCGCCCATCCGCTTGAGCCCGCCACGTACCCATCGCTTTCGAGGCGTTCTCCGATTGCCAGAGCGCCGCTGATGGTCACTTTGTCGAAATTGATCTCCAGGCCCTCGGACGATGCGTTGATGGTTCCTACGACGTTCCCGGTGTCTACCGGCGTCCAGTTGATCTCAGTCGTTGTGATGGAATTGGCGTAGACATCTCCGCCGTCGATCTTCGTAAAGTCATTAGCGTGTCGCCAGTCGGCATCGTCGGTCCCGACAACATCCCACGTCGCGCCGTTGTAGCGCTTGACGGTCTTGCGATCGGCTCCAGAGGCAGACGTGTCGACCCAGAGGTCGTTCGGGTCCATGCCTACGGGCGTCGTCGCCTGGCGATACACATGGGCTTTTGGCGCGACTTCAGTATCAGTGTAATCGTTAGCATCGCTCTCGGCGGCATCGGCCTTAGACTGCGCTCCTGCGGGCGTCTCCTTCGTCGACGGATCGTAGCCTGAGCCGAAGATCACCGTGCCATCGATCTGGATGAGACCAGCTGAGATCCGGATGCCTTCTGATGTTGCGTTGATCGTAGCTACGACATTCGTAACGCCGACAGGCGTCCAGTTGACCGCCGTCGTCGTCACAGAATCGGTGTAGAGATCGCCTCCATCGATTTTCGTCTTATCTGAGCCATGCCTCCAACGAGTATCCTCGCTCGCGAAGATCTCCCAGGTCGAGCCATTCCAGCGTTTGACTTCCTTCTCGCCAGCGCCCGACGTGTCGTGCCAGATCCAGCCGACCTCCGGATCCACAGGAGCTGTGACGCTAATAAACGTCTCGGCCTTGTCGAGCGGGTCGTAACGCGATGCGAAGGTCACCGCGCCGTCGATCTGGATGACATCGGCGTCGATCAGAATCCCCTCGATGGAGATATTGATCTGATTAATGACATCGTCTTTCTGAACGCGCAAATTGATGTTGTCGACGTTCATCCGGATCAGAGAGCGCGTCGAGGAATCAGGATACCGAACGATGCCGTCGATGACATCGATCGGGAAATTGATGGCTGGATCGACGCTCAGCTGGGTAGCCGATGATGCATGATTGCCGTTGACAGTGATTGGGTAGGCGCGTCCGTTCTTATCCTGGACAATGAGATTCTCGTCGTCGTTGACAGCCTCGCCGAGCGTCGTCAGAAGATCCAGAACCGAGTATGCGCCAGCCACGATCGGAGTGTCGAGCTTGCAAAATGCGACGGCCTCGTTACCCTCTTTTACGCCAAGTTGGACCTCTTCTGGTTCAATACGCAGAAATGCCAGGAGGACGATCGGATCCATGGCGACGATGTCTCCTTCACGCAGGTCAAGGGTCTCGGCCTCGATCGGGAGCGAGTCGGCTCCTGGATCCACGTCCGCCGAGAGCGTTACGTGCTGCGTATCTCTGCGCATGGGCGCATCGGTTCCGTCCATGATGAGGAGTGGCCACCCAGGGAGGGGAACTCACTGTACTGGCCGCCGTTGATCCGGTCGCCCAGGACGATGGACGTCCTCCGGGCGGACAGCAAGGCCGCTAACGAGGTCACCGCTTTACCGCCGACATCTGTGCCAATTACAGCGATCTGCGAAAGCTCAAGCGTCTTGTCGAGTTTAGACTGAACGACCTCGAAGAGACGCGCGGTTTGAACGAGACGCCCCTGAAATTCGATGTCTCTGAGGCGCACATGATCTCCTGATTTTGCGACCAGTAATAGTGGCTGGATAGATATTCTGTTTGCCCCTACGTCGTGCGGACCGCTAACTGTAACTGGTATTTCAATAGCCAGGTTGTCCACGTCTGTTGAGGGAACCGTGAGGACTTCTCCGTTCTCCAGTTCAAACGGTATAGCAGACACTGGGAGATAAAAAACCATCCCTGCGACGTCCTCCGTCAGCTGGGTGAAGCCGCCCGATCGGAGAGAGCGATAGAACGCCTGGCGAGTCAGCGTCTGTACGCTCACCAGGTCGGTCTCGCTCGAATAAACGCCCGAACCGAACGGCATGAAATCATCCTCCAGGTCATACTGTTCGATGAGCAGCTCGTTGGTGCCCGCCGTCTGATCCGCGCGAAGCGTGAATTGCCAGTGTCCACCTCTCAGGCCAGCGACCACGATCATCATGCCGGTCTTTAGCACTTCCTGGGCAATGGCGAGCGCAGCCGTCGAATCGACCGGAAGTGTATCAATTTGGCCTGGACCCACATCTGCGGACAATAGTGTCAGCGCTTTTTGCTGAGCCAGGTCGGCGACGTGGTCCTCTTGGGAGCGCGTAAGTAGAGCCACACCGGTTCCGGTAGCTGGCGCGAAGGCGGCGGCTCCGTCGCCTTCCAACGCGTCGAAATCAGGCGCGAAGTCGTCGATGCGGACCTCGACGGCGGTCACCTGTTTTACCCGAGTCTCATAGTCCTCCTCGATCGACACCGGTAGATAGGCGGCCGAGTCAATGAAAGCAGCCCGTATACAGCTCACATCAATCGAGCGGACGAACGCGGTTTCAATGATGCTGGGGCCTTTGCGCGAGCTGACTAATACGCGGTGACTGAGCAGCTGCGCTTTCGTGACCGTAGTCGGATCCTCACCCGCGTAGGGACCGAGCTTCCAGTCTGTCAGCAGCGCCCCGGTAGAGTCGCGTGTGGCGCTTTTGTGGGCAGATGAAGGACCTGTTCCGTGGAGAACCTCGATCGGTTTTCTGTGCCGACCAGCACCCCGCAATTCGTAGTCGATAACGTGCGTCTGAGACGTAGATACGTCCTGGTCATCCGGAACCGGAAAGAAAAAGAGGTCATCCCACCAGGTGAATACTGTTCTGAATCCGTACCCGGCGGGGCCAATCTCGATAACCGGCTCCATCCGTATACTGACGGTTGCCGCGCCTGGCAGCGCCGCAACGCGGACGGCCGGTTGCTGCCACTCCTCAGCCGCTATGCGGAATCTGAGGCGCGACGGCGTCGTTGTCCAGGTCGCCTCCGTATCGCCTGGGAAATATTTCAGGTAGTAGACCTGCCCGCCGGAAACCATCGTAGCCTTGACGAGCAGGTTCGCAAAGAAGGTGCCGAGATCATTCGCTTCCTCTTTCCCCGCGATTGTCAGCTCCAGGTATACTCTCGGCGTCGCGAGCATCTCTAGGCCACCAGCGAGGAGGACATCGTTTTCGCTCGTTGCGTGATTTTGATTCGCATCCAGTATAATAATGTGACCGAGCCCGGATGAAGAGCGGATAGTAGCAACACGAAGAGCCAGGTTAGGCAAGCGAGATCCTGACTGAGACCGTGCGGTACCCTTTTGGCGCACGGCAGCGTTTCCTGAGAGCACCCAGTACTTTGCGCCTTCCTCGTCTAGGCCGCCCATGAGACGCGGATTGAAGGTGGGGTTGTCGAAGATCGACTCGACAGCTCCGTGCTGGTGGATGACCTGGGCAGCGGTATAGGAAGGCTTCGTCCGGGAGTCGGTGCCTTTGTGACGGTGCCGGATACTGGGCACCGTAACGCGAGCCGAGTAGGTGTCGGTCGTCGGGGCCGGTCCGCCGTCGAAGTGATTGTAAGAGAATATCTTCCGGTCAAACTGGGCGGCTCCGAATAGCTCACGCTGATAGACGTGCCAGTGCCCGCCACGCTGACAGATGAAGGCTCCGTAACCTTTCAATAAATCCTTTAGAACAAATAGACACGAGGGCGCTTCCGCGCCGCGCCTGACGTACAGCTCCGGATCGACGAACTCCTGGAGAAGCGGCGTCTCCGCGCCCGTCATTTGAGGGGTGTACCAGTTCGCTGCGGTCGCAACAGGCAGCTGAAGATCCAATTTATTGAGGATGAAGAGCACCCAGTAGA
>JACZYK010000071.1 GCA_022571135.1 Bacteroidota bacterium | reverse complement strand
AGTACCTCTGGGTGATTCCGAACGGTGACGCAGAGCAGGAGCAACAGGATGCGATCCGCAATCACCCGCTGCTTCAAGGGGTGGATGACGTGATGGTCAATCTTGGCCGGAGCGGCCACGCGGCGATGGTCGCGACGTCTACGTTGCTCTTGGCTGCCGGCCAGACCGCGGACGGCACCTGGAACCTCTTCGCCATCGACAAGAAGCCTGTCAACAATTTTCTTCAGCTCAGCACCAGTAGCCACCACGACATGGTCGATATCCGTTTCGGGTATACAAATGTCGGACGTAATTTCAATCCTGCGCTGGGCTTCGTCAGACGCCGGGACATGATCAGCTACATCGTCGCCGGCAGTTACAGTCCGCGTTTCGGTCGAGGAAAATCACTGATCCAACAGATATCGATCAGCGGAAACGCCTCCGTGACGGAAGGCCAGGATCACCGAAAACAATCATCGAGGATCGGTGGAAGCCTTCGTCTTTCTTTCGTACGCAGAGATGCTTTGAATATGTCTTATTCGAGGTCGTACGAAAGGCTCGATTTCCCGTTCTTCATCCGGGATGCGCAAATACCGGCGGACGAGTACACGACCAACTCGTTCAGCATCGGCGGAATAACGGATCCAAGTCGCCGCGGATGGATCCGCGCGAACGTCGGGACTGGCGACTTCTGGGGTGGCACCAGGACGACATTTGGCGGCTCTTTCGGATTCCGATACTCGAAGCACTTCAAGCTTGAAGGCGGTGTCAATCACAGTGTGATCGATCTGCCGAGTGTTTTCGAGTCGTTCGGCGCCACGACCTTATCGCTCGTGCTGCAGGGCGCCACGAGTCGAAAGCTCTTCGCGAACGCACTCATCCAGTACGATAATTTTTCGCACGACCTCCAGGCCAACATCCGCATCGACTGGATACACACACCCGGAAGCGATCTGTTTTTCGTCTTCAACACGAGCTACAACTTTACCGGCAAAGACGACCAGTTCGACCCGAGGAGCGCGACCCTGAACGATCGAATAGGGGTAGCAAAGATCACCTATCTGGTTATGCTGTAGTGCGTTTGGACGCTAGCGGAGCAGCACCATTTTCTTTATCTGACGAAAGACTCCAGACTTCATCTCATAGAAATAGAGTCCGCTTCCGAAGCCGGCCGCATCCCAGCGTACACTGTAACTACCCTCTTCCCGAAAACCGTCGAGCAGGCGCGCCACCTCCTGGCCGATCGCGTTGTAGACGGTGAGTCGTACCGGCGCATGGAATGGTATTTCGAATGAGATCGTGGTCTCAGGATTGAATGGATCAGGGTAATTCTCTCCCAGTCTGTAATGATCGAAACGTTCGGTGCAGGAGACGGTATTTCCACCGTAATCACTCAGACAGCCTGAGACCGCAGTACTATTTTCGCCATCGAACCAGTCCGATACAATCGCGCTCACGTTGAATTTGTAGTACTTCTCGTATTTCAATCCGGGATCAAACGTAAATCCTCCGGTCGAAAACACGCTCCATCCGGACCAACTCTCTTCGGGAGTTCTTTTCGTGCGGTAACGCCACCTGATTTTCAACCGGTAGTGCTTCGTCGAGCGCTGCGACGGAACGGCAACCCACTCGCGCCGGGAATTTTTGAGTGGACTCTCCAGGACCACCGATAACCTGCCCCGACGGCGAGGTCTTGTTAGAGTTTTTCCAGTTGTATTTACGCGGGTTCTCCCGTTTTCCTGGAGCCATTTCACGTTTTTCGCTACCATCGAGGCGCTCAGATTCGTCTCGGGGGTATAGAAGAACCAATCGACCGAAAAACCCAGTGTTTTGTCCTGCTTCCAGCATGCAAGATCCACGATTTGTCGATCCAGACACTTGTCCCTCGTATTCCCCAATAAGCTGAACTTGGTGACCATCGGTTGAACCCGCCGCCCAAGCTCTACGACCTCCCTCATCGCGATGGAGTGGACCTGACGCTTTGAGACGTTTTCGTCGTAGGCGACGGCTTCGAAAACCAGATCCTCGTTGTCATACTGGATCATAAGATCTACATATCGGCTCCGATCCGCATCGCTCACGAACCATTCCATGCACGCATCGGAATCGCCGATCGACTCCACGATCGCGTGTCCGTATCTTCGGCAACTCAGATCCGCACTTGTCGGTGCCTCCGGGTCGCGCATTCGAATCTCGCTTACGGCGCCTTCCTCTCCGTCTACGATCCCTCCATTGGCCAGAAACTGTTCGCGTGATCGGTCGAAGTAGTTGTTCCACTCGTGATTGAACTCCGACCATCGCTTATCCGATCGGCTACAATCCCCATGCGTCGGGTCCGTCAGGCAGACCACATTCGGCGAGAATGTCCAGAAAGCATGGGTCTGAGGCGTCTCCGTTTTCCTACCCATCGCTATATCGTCGAAGCGGATCCGGGAGACCCAGGTGCCCGTCCGATGTGCAAATCCCGAACTGAGGATGGGCGGCATCCACCCCGGTTTCCACCCGTAGAAGTGACCTCCTTGCACCTCAATGCGAACCTCGCCCGGGCGGTCGAACCGCAGATGTGCCGTCGGTGCAAAATCGTGCGCCTCCCAACTCGACTTGAACCAGGCGCGCTCACGAACGAGCGGTTTCCCTTCAAGGTCCGTCCACCAGTTTGCGTTGAGTAGTTCGGATTCGCTTTCGTATTCGAAATCGTCGAAAATGACGGGATACTCGGGTCTGACTTGAGCAGTCGACGGCCCGAATGCAACCGTCCACAATATGAATACGGTCAGAAGCAGTACGCGGAGACTTGCGGTAACACTCAGTTTCAAGTACGCCCTCCCTGGTTGATTGCCCGAGTCGGAGGGATGTGCTACAGGCGGCCGGTTCGTAGCTGCAGTCTGCGGCGAGAAGCAGAAGCGCCTTAAGGATGAGTGGTTATAAGTATCGGAAACAGGTGATATGGAAGTAAGGCAAAATTTGGTGCTGTTCGGCCGGCCCACGCCTGCGTCAGGCACCTCCGAGCGAGAAAGGATCTCTATCCGTTCTCTCCAACACCTTTATCGCCGCCGACTTTGGCAAAGATGGCGTTAACCAGATCGATCGGTAGCGGAAACACAATGGTCGTGTTGTTCTCGGCGCCGATGTCGACGAGAGTCTGGAGAAAACGCATCTGCATGGCCATCGGGTGATTCTCGATGATGCGCGCCGCATCCCTCAATCGGGCTGCCGACTGGAATTCGCCCTCGGCATGAATCACCTTCGCGCGACGTTCGCGTTCGCTCTCGGCCTGTTTAGCCATCGCGCGCTGCATATGATCGGGAAGATCCACATGCTTCACTTCGACCAGCGATACCTTGATACCCCATGGATCCGACTGGGTGTCCAGCACGTCCTGCAGCCGCCTGTTGATCTTGTCTCTCTCGGCCAGCAGTTCGTCCAGCTCGACCTGGCCCAGTATGCTTCGAAGCGTGGTCTGCGACAACTGCTCGGTCGCATACTTGTAATTCTCCACCTCGAGAATCGCCCGCAGCGGATCGATGACGCGAAAATATACGACCGCGTTCACCTTCACCGATACGTTGTCGCGCGTGATCACGTCCTGTGATGCAACGTCCTGGACGATCGTCCTCAGATCAACCCGCACCATCCTGTCGATGGGCCAGAACACCATCAAAATGCCCGGTCCCTTGGGTTCCTCCAGAACTCTGCCGAGACGAAAAATGACGCCCCTCTGATACTCGAACAGAATGCGGATAGAGCTGATTAAATAGAGCGCAATTATGGCGAGAGCAATTCCAACGTATTGTAAAGGCACGATTTACCTCGCTTGTTTATGCATCCTCTGGCGGGGGTCCCGACGCCGTGGAATGCGAGACGAAAAGTGTCAGATCTCCGCATTGCGTAATTCTGACGTTGTCTCCCTGCTCGACCGGCCGATCACAGACGGCCCTCCATAACTCTCCGTGACAGAGCACCACGCCCTCGTAACCTGCTCCCTGCCGTGAGAAGGCTTCGTCAGCGATCGCTGTCCTGCCGACCATTGCCTCGACTCCTGTCTGCACCTTCGATCGTTGCGCCATGAGGACGCGTCCAGCAAGAAAGAATGCGATGATCCCAGTGGCCACTGCCACCGGTATCAAGACCGACAGTGAGACGTTCATCACAGGCACTTCCGAGTCTACGAGCATGATTCCACCAAGGATGAGACAAATGGCGCCGCCGATCGTCAGCATACCGAAACTCGTAAAGAAGGCTTCAGCCACAAACAGTCCGAGGGCCAGGAAAATCAGCACGAGGCCTGCATAATTGATCGGAAGCACAGCCAGCCCGTAAAATGCCAGAATCAGACAGATGGCTCCGATGGTACCTGCGATGCCCCAGCCCGGCGTGTACAGTTCGAAAAAAATACCGTAGAAGCCGAACATCATCAGCAGAAAAGCGATGTTGGGGTTCGAGAGCACCGACAGTATCCGCTCGCCCCACCACATGTCAAGTGTGCGGACAACGGCGCCCTCGGTATGCAGCGTTGTCGGACCGGTCTCCAGGTCAACTTCCATCCCATCGAGAATACTGAGCAGGTCCGGCAGGTTGTCGGCAACGAAGTCAATGATGTTCAGCGTGAGAGCCTCCGAGCTCGGAACCGATACGCTCTCTCTCACCGCTGCGACTGCCCATTCCGCATTTCGACCGCGAAGCTCGGCCAGCGACTCGGCCCATGCACTCGCATCATTGACGATCTTATCCTCCATCACGTCGCGCCCCGACGTGGGTTCTCCCGGCTCCTGTTCGGAAGGCCGGCCCGGAGCCTGTCCGATCTGGACAGGATGAGCCGCTCCGATGTGGGTGGCAGGCGCCATCGCAGCGACATGCGCGGACAATGTGATGAATACGCCCGCCGAAGCCGCTCGTGCTCCCGACGGGGCTACATAAACGACGACGGGCACGCTGCTCGCCAGAATATTCTTGACGATATCCCGGGTCGACTCCATCAGACCACCCGGTGTGTCGAGTTCTATGACCAGGCAAACGGCTCTGGACTCGGTGGCCTCGGCAAGGGCGCGCTCGATAAAACCTGCCGTAACGGGAGTGATGGCCTCGTCATCGATTCGAATTGCGACAACGACGCGGTCCGACGACTGGGTGGGTGGCGCGGAAACGTATATGAATCCGAACAGAAAAGCCGATAGAAGAAACGGCACAATGACGTAGACTGGAAGAGCAGGCTCCGTTCGGATGTGTCTGATCGACCACATGGCGTGCCCCGAAGACTCGGATCGTAATTGCCCGCCTTACCAATCTGGCAGTGCGAACACTATTGTAACGGAATACATCGAAGATATGTTCTTAGCCGCGGGGGGCGTACGAGCCCTCCGAGCACATGGCCCAGCGTGCGCAATTACTCAACCCCCGAGCAAGAGCCTCACGACGTGTGCTACGCCGTATCCGACGTAATTCCCAATCGCGTAGCCCAGCATGCCCACGATTATTCCTGGCAGTACAAGATGTCGCCAACCCATGACCTCGGCAACCGGAACGACTAGCGGCGGCCCCGCTTTCGTGGCGACCGAAGCGATCGTGAGTACGCCGATATCCATTCTGAAGAAACTGCCCAGACCGAACAGTACGACGAAGTGGATGGCCATGATGACCAGGACATACAGGAACAGAATCGGCGAGAGAATGACGGCCTGGTAGAAGTTGATCATCGCACCGACAGCGGCAAAAAAGACGTAAAAGGCAAGATCGCCGATCTCCCATGCGCCCCGAAGCTCGCGAACGAAACGGAACTGGCCGAGGATGAGGGCCAGAGTCGTAACGATCAGAATCGCCGGTACCGATGGGAAGAAACGGTCGACGACGGCGGACTTTAGCCAGGCGCTCACCGTCATTACAAGAATCGCCAGGAAAAACAGCGTCACAACCTGAAGCGGTTCCAGCCTGGGTTTTTCATGGGAAAGTGCACCGGCTTCGTCGTCTTCAAAATGAACCTCCCACTTCCTGGCAACCACGTACCGACCGGCCAGCCAGGTCGGAATAATCATCCAGAGTGCGTACAGTGGAAAGAGCGTGACATTGTCCACAGCGTTGGCTGCTGCAAACAGGTCCGACCTACCGATCTCGAGACCCGACCAGAGGGCGAAAAAGTTCAGGCTCCCGCCGATGTAGGTCCCGGTGTAAGGCCCCGCCAGTTTCCAGCTGTTTTCGGCCAGGATATCGGAGAGAAAAGGCTCCAATGTCAGACTCGCCACTAGAACGCCGATGATGGTCCCCAACGAGGCAAGGCCGAAGGCCGCGAGCATGGACCGTCCCGCGTCCAGCACATCGCGCAGATTCACCGTGAAGAGGATCACGCAGACTGCGAACGGGACGGTGAAGTCGATGAGCGCCGAGTAAACCGGCGCGTCGGTCGGGATCAGACCCAGATTCGAGAGAATTGCACTCGTGAAAATGATCCACATGATGGCCGACAGCTTTTCGGCCCAGGGATACCGATTGATCATCTTGAGCGAAAAGAAGATCGCCCCGAGAAGAACGGCGATGATGGCAAGGGGCTCCTGAACCATGGGGATCGGGGCTGGTTTTGAGTGCCCGGAGAATACAGTCCGGGCGCCGAGGAATCAACGCAGACGGGGATCTTCCGGAGGCGTTCCTGAGACAGGGTGACCCTTCAGGAACCGGAAACCGTGATGATCACCTTTCGCTCGTGAGGACGCGTATCGCATTCGAGGAAAAAGATCTGCTGCCACGTGCCCAGAAGGAGCCTGCCCTCTGAAAATGGGACGCTCAGCGAAGGCCCCAGGGTCGTGGCCTGTAAATGCGAATGCGCGTTTCCGTCATGCCAGGTCTGCTCGTGTGCGTAGTGCCGACCCGGAGGAAACAGCCGATCCATCTGCTCAGGTAGATCCCGGCAAAGACCGGGTTCAAACTCGATAGTGCCTACGGCGCCCGTGCTCCCGATCACATGCACGAGTACGCTCCCCACAGACACCGCAGCGCGGGACAGGACGAGAGCAACCTCTTCCGTAATGTCGCGCATATCGCCATGGCCTGAAGTGGCGAATTCGAGACTTTCCTGGTAGATCATCTTTTACCCCCTATCTCAACGCTGGAAGCCGGATGCCTGGAGCACCGAATCGGACGGGACCCACTCGACACTTGTATCGTAGCCGGCACCCACGAATCCGAATCCGTTTTCGACGTTTGAAAACGTACCCGGCTCCACGAAAACATTCGCATTGAAGACACCACCCGGAGGCACCCACTCATTGTTCGTCACAACCGCACTGATCACCACCAGGTAGAGTTCAACGTCAGTTATACCCTGCAGGAATCCGTCACGGAGAATGACACGCGTATCCGCCCGAAACTCGACCAGGACTATTTGGCCTTCCTCAAACAAATGTTGGTTCAGGCCATAGTCCACGTCGTAGATCCCCACGTTCGATACATACCGGACGCGAATGTTAATGAGATTCGGCGCCCGCCGCCACAGAACAGGCGTGATGAGGTCGAATACTGTGGGATCGGTCCACAACACCTCCGGTTCGGTGAACGGTGGTACGGTCGTCTCGACCCGTGTGACTTTGTTGTCGGAACGCTCGACCTCCAGCCGATATCGGTGCTCGAATTCGGCCTTGAACGGAGCCCAGAACACGTGGCCGTACTGTCCGCTGATGTACTGGACTATGGAGTCTCTCCAGACGTGTCGTATTCCGCTCTGAAGATCGGTAGAGACCACCCGCGCATCGATCGGCGTTGCCTCGGTCAGTACCAACCGGCCTTCAATCGGATATACGCGGATCGCCTGAATATCTTCGGTCGGATTGAAGAGTCCGTACAGGGTAAATGCCTGGTCGGTCCCCAGGACCGGGCCAACGCTCTCGTCGCACCCCGACAAAACGACTCCCAGAAGTACGGGAACGATGATCCATCCTTTTCCGAATAGATCCTTTTTCATCATTCAGATTCGATTTTGATGCCTAGCGATGGAATGAACGGCAACTGATCGGCGCGGCGGAGGGTAAACACATCCAGATAAAAAATATTGGCCCGATCATACACGTTCAGCATGCTGGCCTGCACCGTGATCTTCGTACCCATCACATTGAACCTTCGCTCCGCCGACAGGTCCAGCCGATGGTACGTGGGTAGTATCCCGTTGAAGGGTCTCTCGTAAATCACCCGCCGGCTGCCCTCGACTTCGAAGACATTGATTGCATCGTCCATCAGCACGAAGCCGTCGAAACCGAGTGCCCGGTTGTACGGCAGACCAGAGCCGAACTGCCAACGTGCGCTGAAGTCGAGCCCGAACTGACTGGTGTTGGCGAGCACGTTGACCTGGTGGCGCCGATCGTGCCCCGGCCGGAATCGGAAGGTGTCCGTACCGAACCACAGTTTCAGCGAAGTCTGCTGCGCCTCATATTCGACTGATGACAGGCCGTAGTTGATGTAGCCGTAGAAAACTGGAGTACGAAGCTCGACGCGCATATCCAGGCCAATGACCCTGCCGTCGGCCGGTTGAAGCCGCGTCGTAAGGCGCGGGAAGGCGGTCCACTCGGCGATGAAGAGATTCTTGAGGTTCTTGTAGTATGCCTCGACTGAGAATTCGAGCCCTCTGCCGGGACGGATGCCATAGCCCAGCGTTGCATTGACCGCCCGGGGTACACCCAGATACCGAGGAACAGACGTCCAGGCCGTAAAAACCGTCGTTGCGTCGCGTCTGTCGCTGACGCCGATCGTCTCCTGGTGATATACACCAACGGATGCGCTCACCTGGTGGATGTCCTTCTCCCACACGGCGCGAAACCTGGGCTCAACGTACGTCTGGGACTTGCTCGGGAACGAGTGAACACGCAGGCCCGGTGCGAGACGAAGTTCAGATGTCAATTTAAACTCGGGCTCGACGTAGATGCCCACCTCGGTCAGGTACTCCTTTTCCGTTTCCAGATTCTGGAACAGGCCACCCAGTTCGCTGGACAGAACGATAGTGCGTGCGAAGAGTCCCCAGCGCACATCCAGGCTACCTCCGTAAAACGTGACGTCTGCCGACGTATTCACGCGGGCCACCGAACCGAATCGGATGGGATCCCGTTCGGGACCGAGTTCACTGTCAAGCTTCGAATACGATACCATCAACTCTGCTAGCACGGGAAGCTCGCCCGGCAGGTAAATGTAACGTAGACCGTATGCTCTGTTACTCCAACGCACCTCGGCGAGAGGTGTCAATCCCACGTCCTCGCCCACGCGTCCCCGATCGTACGTGCGCAGATGCGTCAGGGATAGCCTGGTGCTGTGCCCGAACGTTCCATGGAGTTTGACGAAGACGTCGCTGAAGTCGAACGGCACCGGACGGTCGATCAAACGGGCAGCTGCCCGCTCGACGACAGACTTGCGGATGGACGTTAAAAATGAAATTTTCCCGCTATCGATCAGCGGTCCTTCTGCCCGCACTCCCAGAATAAAAGGAGACAGCGTCAGCGCCCCTTCAAATTCCCGGTTGTTACCGTTCCTCGTCGTGATGTCGATAACGGAGGATAGCCGCCCACCGAATCGGGCGCCGTAGCCGCTCGCGTAGATGTCTACTACATTCAGAATGTCGGATGGAAACGCAGAGAAGAATCCCAGAATGTGGAACGGCTGATAAATGAGCATTTAGGCAAAATAAAACAGTGATAGATTTAATATTTTCAACACGATATTATGATCGATGGCAGTAGATCAATGAAATATGCTGACAGCTTTGCGTACCCCAAACCCCAATGTGGCATTAATAACTCCGCAAAGGATAAAATCAAATGCATGAGTAACGATTGTGGAACAATCTTTCCAATGGTGGATGGAATTCCGGTTCTAATTAATGAAGACAGTAGCATCTTCTCTTTTAATGGTTTTGTAGCTTATAAATCAACGACATTCCAGATAGACCGTTCTTCGCGCCTCCGCTGCCTCACTGTCAAGATGACGCCAAAACTGACTATCGACACGGCCGGTCATTATAACATCAACATGCTAACGAAGGGATATAATACGGATCATCTAAAAGCGTTGGTCATTAGTGCGGGCATATTCGGTGAAGCCTCGTTCCGGTACTTCGATCATCCCGTGTGCACGGACGTTACCTTTGGTCCGATAATCGACTATGTTTGTGATACCAATGGCCTGCCGTTTCAAACGGATATTTTCGAGTTATGACCGACTTTAATCGTCGAATAGTGTATTTCGATTACTATCAGTTCAACCCG
>JACZYK010000070.1 GCA_022571135.1 Bacteroidota bacterium | reverse complement strand
GCGGTTCGAGGTGTTCATGCAGATATCACCCCGTATCATCGTTCTTCCGAATATTCAGGGTGAGTTCGGATCCGGCGTCGGGCTCAGGTACTATTTTTAACAGGGCCGGCTGTTGGCACTGCCGGCCAATCGACGACAATTCATGCCAATCGATGTCGCATCATCTGAAATGCTGTATCAACGTGTGCTCATAACCGGTGCGAACGGCCTGCTTGGACAGGAACTCGTCCGTCAATTGGGTTCATTCGTGCACTATGACGTACTTGCGACCGCACGTGACGACGAACCGCGTTTTTCCGGAGGATCGTGCGGTTACATAGCGCTGGACATCACTGACGCCTCATCTCTTTCGGCTATTTTTCAGGATTTTTCTCCGGATGTGGTCATAAACTGCGCAGCGATGACAGAGGTCGATCGATGCGAATCAGATCGGGACGCATGCTGGCGAGTCAACACGGAGGCCGTGGATAACCTGGCAAGGCTGTGTCAGGCCGGCGGATCCCGAATCGTCCAGATATCGACAGACTTCATCTTCGACGGACTCGTTGGACTATACCGGGAAGATGATCGACCCAACCCGCTGAGTTATTACGGACGTTCGAAACTGGCGGGTGAAAATGCTGCCCGAGGTGCCGGAATAGATCAATGGGCGATAGCCAGAACCGTTCTTGTTTACGGAGCGGGAAGAGACCTGCCCAGAACTAATTTCGTCCTGTGGGTGATTAACAAGCTGACAGCGGGTGAGCGCATTAAGATCGTGACGGATCAGTGGAGATCCCCCACTTATGCCCCTGATCTTGCTCACGGAGTAGAACGAATCATCCGGTTCCGAAAGCACGGGGTATTCCATCTCTCGGGGCGGGAGTTATTCTCTATCTATGACATGGCCGTTATGGTCGCCGAATCATTTGGACTCGATCCTGAGCTTATCCAACCCATCGACGGAAGCGGGCTTAAGCAGTCGGCAGTCCGCCCGCGGAAAACCGATTTCATCATTTTGAAAGCTGAAACCGAACTGGGATTCAATCCCCGCAATTTCCGGGCGTCTCTGGCCGATCTGGACCACCGGCTCGAGATACTCGCCGAGAGCGGTTCGGAGACTTAAAACCCCTGAATCAACAAGATTACCAGGCTCGACATGCTCGACATCCAGTTCATCCGTGATTTCCCTGACAGGGTACGTGCGGCCATTAAAAACAAAGGAGGCGACGATCACTCCATGGTCGAAGAAATCCTCGGGCTGGATCTGAAGCGACGCAAAAGCTTGACGGATCTTCAGGATCTCCGCACAAGGGCCAACGAAGCGGCCCGTTCCATTGGAGAGTTGGTCAGCGACGGTGATCGGGTGGCAGCCCGGGAGGCGATGAAAATCTCCGGAGAACTGAAGGGGGATATCAAGCGCCTGGATGAGGTGGCGAAAGTAACGCAGTCCCGGCTCGACGAACTGATGTATGAAGTCCCTAATGTTCCACATGAATCGGTTCCCGTCGGCCGCTCGGAATCAGAGAACGAGATCGTGCTCGAGGCGGGTGATCTTCCGGTCTTCGATTTCGATCCACTCCCCCACTGGGACCTCATCGAGCGCCACGGACTGGTAGATTTCGAACGTGGAAGTAAAGTCACGGGTGCAGGATTTCCGTTCTATATGGGACAAGGCGCCCGACTCCAGCGTGCGTTGATCAATTTCTTTCTCGACAGGGCCGTATCCGATGGGGGGTATACCGAGATGGAACCGCCCTTGGTCGTCAACGCGGATAGCGCCGTCGGTACGGGCCAGCTTCCGGACAAGGAAGACATGATGTATGAATCCGAGCGGGACGGTTTGTACCTGATTCCCACTGCGGAAGTGCCGGCCACCAACTTCTACAGGAACGAGATTCTGTCGGATTCGGACCTTCCGAGAAAAATATGTACCTACACACCCTGTTTCCGCAGAGAGGCGGGATCGTACGGAAAAGACGTTCGTGGCCTGAACCGACTTCACCAGTTCGACAAGGTAGAGCTCATCCAGTTTGTGCGCCCCGCTGCGAGCTATGATGCACTGGAAGAAATGCGTTCACACGTAGAGCGTCTTCTTATCGATCTGGAGCTTCCCTATCGTCGGGTGCTTATGTGCACGGGCGACATGGGATTCACGCAGGCTAAGAAGTATGATCTCGACGTGTGGAGTGCAGGCCAGGAACGATGGCTGGAGGTTTCATCGATCTCCAATTTCGAAGCTTTTCAGGCACGGAGAATGATGATCAGATATCGCCCTTCAGACGGATCCAGACCTGCTCTTCTGCATACGGTCAACGGGAGCGGCCTGGCCCTGCCTCGCACCGTAGCAGCTCTACTGGAAAACAATCAGCAAGCCGACGGATCTATTGTCATTCCGGAGATACTTCGTCCGTACACAGGGTTCGATAAGATCGGATGAGTAAAATCGGGGCGAGGAACTTATTATCGCCCGCCCTGGCGATCGCCGCCCCTTCATTGAGCACTATTTCTTCGTCCTCTTCTGCGGCTTGCGCAGGCCGATCGACTTACCGTCCTCCGAGAGCCCGGCCACCGACACATGGCCGTCTCCCGTGCTCTTCAGCACAGAATCTTCGGGAAACTGTTTGATGTATTCCAGGCTCACTTTCTTCCCGGTCCCGCGTGCATTGGGCGAGGTCTCGTGAATGTAGAAATCCTCATTCGGTAGCGAATCGTTATGGCGCCTGGCTGCCCCGGCGGCTTTCCGCATACTCTTGTCGGCATTTTTTTTCAGTTCGCCGAAACAAGAGAGAATTTTAAATTCCAGCAGATCGAACGCGTGCTCGAAAGCCGCCTGATCCCTCTCGAAATCAAGCCCTTTCGCTCCAGTCCTGATGAGCCGGTCCATCCTGGCCAGGCTCGCGCTGAGCACATACAGATAGATGGCGCTGTTGGCCAGTCTGGCCTGGACGACCTGGCGTGTCACGATGTCCTCCTTATGCCACTTGCCGGCCATCTTGAAATAGTGCGAGTGCTTCTGAATAAGGAGTGCCAATCGTCGTGCCTCTCTCGAAAGAGACGGATGCGCTTTTTCAATCGATGGTGCCGCGGGCTTCAGACCCATGAACAGTTGTGCCGCAAGAGGGATTGCTCGACGCATGATTTTCGCATTAAGGACGTTGCCGGCAATTCTCTTTAGGTTCGCACCTACAGCCTCTTCAACATTCCAGAACATCGCCT
Source organism: Bacteroidota bacterium (assembly GCA_022571135.1). Taxonomy (GTDB): domain Bacteria; phylum Bacteroidota; class Rhodothermia; order Rhodothermales; family UBA10348; genus JACZYK01. The sequence continues at coordinate 7,071 of JACZYK010000070.1, read as the reverse complement.
CCTGAATGCCCATCATCTGGGCGGCCAGTTGCTTGCCGCCGTACGCAAAGATGAAGGCGAGCATTACCTCGTTTGACCCTTCGACGATTCTGTGTATGCGATTGTCGCGCCAGATGCGCTCCAGTTCATGTTCGGTCATATAACCTTCGCCGCCCATGATCTCCATGGCGTCGTCAATGATTTCCCATCCTATCTCGGAACAGAAAACCTTGGTCATGGCGGTTTCGATCATGATATCCTTCTCCCCCCTGTCCAAAAAACCGGTCGTGAGGTAAAGGGTCGAATCCATTGCGTATGTGAGCGCCGCCATTTTGGCGATGCGCATCTGCACGAGCTCAAAGTCGGCGAGCGGACGATCGAATTGATATCGGGTCTGGACCCATTTGATACTCTGGTCCATGGCCCTTTTTGCACCGCCTGTAACACCGGCCGATAGTGTACATCGTCCAAAATTCAGGCAGGTCAGGGCGACAACCAGGCCGCGTCCTTCCTCATGAAGAAGGTTCTCACGCGGCACTTTGACGTTGTTGAATCGGATTCGGGCCTGCCATGTACCCCGTATTCCCGTCTTACTCCGATTGTTCTCGAATATCTCGACACCCTCCATATCCGGCGTGCAGATCAGGGCGGTCACCAGATCCTTCTCCTTTCCAGATTTGGGGTCGGTCATTCTCTGCTTGGCCATGACCGTATGCATACCAGCCATGTGACCAGAGGTGCTCCACTTTTTCTCCCCGCTCAGAATGAAATACGAACCGTCCTCGGACGGAACACAACGGGTTTCCTGCGCCGCCGCATCGGATCCAACATTGGGTTCGGACAAACAGAACGCCGAGAGGTACTCTTTCGCGACCTTAGGAAGGAAGCGTTTTTTTTGCTCCACCGTTCCAAAGAGCATGATAGCCTTGCATCCAATCGACTGATGCGCCGATACCATCACGCTCGTCGATCCGCAATACCTTCCGATCATTTCCAGGGCTCGGTTGTAACTCGAAATCCCCAGTCCTAGTCCGCCGTACTCCACGGGCACCGTCATTCCCATCGCGCCCATGTCGAAGAGTCGTTGGACGCACCATTGAGGAATGTGCTCTTCCTGGTCTATCTGAATGGATGGATGTTCGTTTTTCAGATAGTCCTCGAGTGTGTCGAGAAGTGCATCACAGCGCTCACGCTCATCCTCGGAAGGAACCGGGTACGGAATTACCGCATCTTCCAGAAATCGTCCCCAGAACAGATTTTTTGCGAAGCCCATTTCTGTTGGCTCCGGCCCCATCATCGTATCGATCTCCTTGATCATTTTCTGGTCACGAGCCGATACGTTTTTGAGCTTAAGGCTGTCCAGACTCATGATTATTCACCTGTGATCATATCTCTATGTGAATGTGGTACCTCAGTCTGATCTCGCTTGAAGTACTCACTCGCATTCAGCGTTCTTTATGAACCGCGGAACGTGTAGTTCCAAGATCCAAATAGTGCATTCGGGATCGAAAGTTGCCGCCACACGATCTTCGGTCTCGGACCCCTGCCAAATGATTATATTCGGCATATTTAGCCGAATTTGGAATTCGATAAAAAACTCGTGAAGCAATCGTTCACCGACAGACTGGCTGCAATCCGACAACGAAAAAACTCCGTCCTCTGTGTCGGTATCGATCCGGATCCTGACAAGTTACCGCCATCTCTGTCCGGAGTCGGGTCAATACCGGACCAGGTCAGCAAATTTTCGAAGGAGATCATTCTTTCAACTGCCTCTTCGGCTGCAGCGTTCAAATTCAATCTCGCTTTTTTTGAAGCTCTCGGAAAAAGCGGCTGGACCGTTCTTCAGGACGTACTGGCTTCCGTCCCCAGCGATGTCCTCACGATCGCCGACGCGAAGAGGGGCGATATCGGTAATTCGGCCAGATTCTATGCCAAGGCTCTGCTCGAGGACCTTCCGTTCGATGCGATTACGCTTTCTCCCTTCATGGGTTGCGACTCTGTCGTCCCGTTCCTTGGATATGCCGGGAAGGCGGTATTCATACTCGCCAGAACTTCCAATTCAGGGGGAAGCGACTTTCAAACGCTTCTCGTGAACGGAGAACCGCTTTATATGAACGTTGCTCGACAAGCATTGACATGGAGTACCGGTTTGCCGGGCATAGTCGGGCTGGTAACCGGAGCCAGAGATACGGCAGCGCTCGCAAGTCTCAGGAAGCTCTGCCCGAACACTCCATTTCTCGTTCCTGGAATCGGAGCACAGGGCGGTCGAGTGGATCTCGTCATGCAGGCTGCTGGATTCGGCCCCATTCTCGTACACAGTAGCCGCGCGATTATTTACTCCTCTTCCGGAGAGGACTTTTCGTCGGCCGCTTCCGTGGCTGCCGAAAAAATTCGAATGAGTTTACAGGAGGCCCATCATAAATCAATCCGCGCGTCCTAGAAGTTGGACAAATCCCTTTGCTCATCCGAACCGTTCGAATGACACTAAGACCGGACGCTCTTGACGATTTTTTGAGTTTTTTCGACAGGTCCTCTTCCCGCATCAGGAGCTTTCCGGGGTGCTCCCATCTTGATCTCTGGATGGATGCCTCAGATCCTTCGGTGATGACGACAGCTACGAGCTACAACGGTCCTCTGACGATTGTCCCCGAATCCGATTAAACGCTAGAAAAACGAGAGACTCAGTCCCACTCTGTATTCGCGACCGGCTCCGGGCAGACCCAGTTGTGGCAGAGTAAGCCTATCGCTCAGATTGTTTACGCCGGCGTAGAATTCGGCGAACAGGCCATTTTCCCGGATATACTTTCGTAACGCCAAGCGGAGATTGAGGATGAGGGATGTGGGGAGTTTGACCTGGGTATTCCGCGTAGTGAGGGCGTAAGCGCGTCCCGTATAAACCGCCGATACGCGCGCAGATGCGCCCCAGCGCGTGGACGCACTGATCGTCATCGCTCCTGTCACGGAAGGCTTTTCGTTCATAGGTTTTGTCTCGCCACGCTCAAAGGCGTCGGGTTTCATGAGTGTCAGGTGACCATCAGCTTTCACGTTTTCAAGTATCCTACTCATCCCGACGAACTCTACACCCCATACCCGGCTTCCCTCAAGATTGATTCTGCGTCGCAGACGATATCCGTCGAGATCGACGATCTCCTGATCGATCGTGTCATGCGTCCGCCGAAAAAACAGAACGACCTCCCCCGAAACTCGACTGCCCGTGAGCTCCAGAGCCAGATCACCCAGGAAAGATGATTCCGGTCTGAGATCCTCGTTGACCAGAAATCTTCGAAGCGCTTCTCCGAACAACTCTCTCATGGTAGGAAACCGGGCCTTCCTTCCGCCTGAGAGTTTCACCCGCACAGTCTCATTGAGGCGGTAGTCGAGTCCCACCATTACCGAGTAGTCACCGATGGCGTCTCTGCCCGGTTTGTCTCCCGTTTCCGGCATGGATATCCCTTCCAGACTCACGCCGGAGATCACATGCATCCGCCCGGCGAATGACGCTTCGTACTCCAGTCCGACGGAATACAGGTGCTGCTTGTACGAAAGCATAGTCGGCGTACTTCCGCTCGACTCGGTACCGAGGACTGTATCCGTCTGACGGTGCGTCGACGTCAGATAATTCAATGCGATACGGAGCGATCCGGATCCGAACGCCTTTCCGGATGAAATTCGGACCCCGACCGTCTCGTCGCGATCCTCCTGACGATCCGTGACATTGACATACCGGTCCGTTTCGTACTGGTCGATCCGTTGAGAAAAACGTCCGATCCACGCGGTAGCCCTGACGGCGCCGAATACACCCAGGTCGGTAGACCCGTTCGCTATCAACATCGTATTCCGCCAGAGAGGATAACGCCAGAACCGTACGCGGTCCTCTGCAGGATCGAGATGTGCCTCGGGGGCAACGCCTTTTTCGGAATCGACGTGGAGGATCGATACTCCGTATTCCGAGCCGGAATCCATATTCCGACCGACGCGGACGAACAGATTGTTGATGGATCGATCCGTGTTCGTACGAACGAACTCTCCGTCCTGACTGTAGGCAAGTTCGGCATTGGCCGGCAAGGAAAAACCATCCACAGACTGCAGGCTTCCAGTAGCCTGCGCCGACCACTCCCCGCTGCGATAGAGATATCCTCCCCCCAGTCGGGCTGCCGAGTTCGAACCAAACTGGGCGGTGAATTCGGACAGGCTTCCGGATCTCTCGAGTGAACGGGATTGCAGGTTTACCGCTCCTCCAATGACGTTCGGTCCGTATACGACTGATGGAATCCCTCGCGATACCTCCATTCCTCCCAGCATGCCGACCGGGATCATGCTCATGTCGATCCGATTGTCCCACGGGATGTTCAAAAGTGCGCCGTCGAAAAACACAGCCACCTGGCGCTCGCCGACATTGCGCATATAGATGAGGGACTCGCCTCTGGAATTGGTCTGGATATGGGCCGACGGAACGAGATGCACCAGGTCGGCCGCCGAAGCTGCATCTGCCCGGACGATGGATGCAAGCGAGATCCGATGAACTGCAACCGCCGATGCGCGACTCTCAGCTTCCCCTCCAACAATAATCTCGGACAGTTCATACGTCCTGAGCGAATCGGTTGAGGACGAGCCGGTTTGCGCCTCGGTTTCAGGGATTGAAACGAGAGTCAGGAGTAGAATCTGCCACAGCGATGTACCGCGAAAATCGTTCATCCTGGAGACGAGGAGGGTTCCGGTTATCGTCCGACGGCGTCAGAAATGGGAATCTGTGCTATTACGGATTCGATCGCTATGTAGTGCGGCGGGAAAAGAAAATAACCCGCATCACCCGACTTTACTCCAGAGGTGGATCTACGACCCATCGCCGACGCCATGGCAGTGAACAACCCGGCATAGCGATCCTCGAGTACCGAGCGCTCCGAAGTCATAGCTCCGAGTGCGTGATTGAGTTCACGATATGAACTCCGCGATGAGAGAGTGGCTACCCTCACCCGCAATCGTTCCACCGCTTCGGCATGATCACCCAGGATCTGCCGATAGGGCTTCACAAAGCCGAAAAGAGTGGAATTGCTCGTCGAGACCTCCTCCAGATGGCCAAGGTCGGTCAGTGCCCGGGCGTAACTACGCTCCATCTGGTAACGTGCCTCTCCAACCTCTACATATGTAGCGGGCCCGGTGGCGTGACCGCCATTTAATCGACACCCCGAAATCACGAGTAGTAGAAGAGGGGCTCTCGCAAGTAGATTCAGTCTCTGCATATCCATAATTTTCGTCTCTGCGCTCTTAGGGCCTGATTTTTACAGGCGGCCACAGGGCGCTTCCAGGTAGCGTTAACAGGCCTTAAATCACTGTTCCATCCGGTATACTGGCATTCTTGGGTATAACGATGATTCCGTCCCGGATATAATAGCCGTCTCCGTCATAATGTTGAACGTTGTCCCGGTTTCGAATGACGCATCCCTTTCCGATGCTGACGTTGAGATCGATAATGGCTCCGTCTATGAAAGAGTCCCTGTCGATCCCGGGTCTACGGGGACCGTCAACGGTGGCCCTTACATCGGAATCGTGCCAGCGGAAATAGTCCGAACCCATCATGACTGTATTCCTGATCGTCGTGTGTTCTCCGATGAACGAGCGTAACCCGATGACCGAGTTTGAGATATTGCAATTCACAACGACAGCGGCTTCAGCGATCAGGGCATTTTCAATGGTTGATCTCTGAATTTTCGCAGGAGGAAGCATCCGGGCATTCGTGTATAGAGGCATCTTCGGATTGTAGATATCAAAACCCGGCTTTTGTCCTGCAAGCATGAGATTTGCATCATAGAACGAACGAATCGTCCCGATATCACTCCAGAAGCCGTCGAACGGATAGCTCACTACCCGGATCGAATCGATGGAATTAGGTATGATCTCCTTCCCGAAATCGTGGGAGTCGGGTTCTCGGTCAAGCGCAGCTCTCAGAATACCCTTGGAGAAAATATAGATGCCCATGGAGGCCAGAAAAACACGTCCGGCGTCCTTCATTTCCCTGGTGACCGGACTCTCGAGACCCGCGACGCTGTCCGGTGAAGGTTTTTCATAAAACTCTTTTATGACACCGTCAGCTCCTGTCTTAAGAATTCCGAAGTCGGGAGCTTCAGCAGCGGTGACGGGTATGGTCGCGATCGTCAAATCTGCGTTAGCGGACTCGTGATGGTCCAGCATCTCGCGATAGTCCATCGTGTATAGTTGATCGCCCGACAGAATCAAGACGTGATTATAGCGATACAACTCGACATGCTGCATACTCTGTCTCACCGCATCCGCCGTTCCCTGAAACCACTCTTTCGAGTAGGGCGTCTGTTCGGCCGACAGGATAGTCACGAATCCGTGTCTGAATCGGTCGAACCGATAGGTCTGAGCGATATGCCTGTTCAGACTAGCCGAATTGAACTGTGTCAAAACAAAGATTCTGCTGACGTCCGAGTTGATGCTGTTCGACAGCGGAATATCGATCAGCCGATACTTTCCAGCCAGAGGCACGGCTGGTTTCGAACGCCTGTGAGTCAGGGGGAATAGGCGTTTCCCGGCGCCTCCTCCGAGAATGATTGCGATCATACCGCTATTAGACAAATTGGCTTACCCTCACAGACTAGGCCCTAAAATAATACGGCAACATCGAACGTTCTTGTCCCGTCACCCGGATTTTGAACCGAATCACGTCATATCCGCAATTGACTGAGCGGGCTATCACAGCCTAATATAGCCGTGGGATCGAAACAGACAGCATATCTCTCGGTACACAGGTTGCTAGTCGGATTTATTTGAGTGATCACCAGGCGCCTGATAAAGCCCGTGTTTATGAGCAACCAGACCCTGCAACTGATAGCTGCAATCCGAGAGCGTCTCAAACGCACCCGTCTTCGGATGACGGGAACGTCCGTTGTGGCCGGCGCCGTGTTCACGACCGGTCTGGTAGCGTATCTCTGGATCGCTGCCGTTCTGCTCGAATCTGTGCTCTGGATGCCTCACCTTTATCGCGGCATCACACTGGCCGTCGTACTCGTCCTTGCCGCGTGGTCGATCGCGAGCAAAGTACTCGCGCCGGCGCTCAGGTATTTTGGTCTA
>JACZYK010000069.1 GCA_022571135.1 Bacteroidota bacterium | reverse complement strand
CGTTTCGGACGGCCTTTCCCCGCTCGTTGCCCGAGAGCTTGTCTCCCTTGGTTAGAAGGACGACGTGAGCGGCAGGGCTTTCCTTCAAGAGCAGCATCAGTTCGCGGTCGAGAGGCGTCGGTGGATGCCGGGCGTCGATGAGTTGGAAGACCATTCGGAGCGGATCTCTGAGCGTTACATAGCGCCCGATCGTGGTCTGCCATTTCTTTCGTTGCGATTTCGCCACGCGTGCATAACCGAAACCGGGCAGGTCGACTACATAAAAAGTCTCGTTGACGACGAAGAAGTTGACTTCCTGAGTTTTTCCGGGGGTGCGACTGGTACGCGCCAGTTTCTTCCGCCTCAGGAGCATGTTAATCAGAGAACTCTTGCCGACGTTCGAGCGACCGACGAATGCAAATTCGGGCAAGCCCCGGGCAGGCATCCCGGACGGAGCCACAGCACCGCCGACAAACGAGACCTCTCTGATGATCATGGAATTAGCCGAAGAAATGCTGGCGATTCTTCCCGATGGTGTTGCACGGTTTTTCGGTCCCTAGCGCTTACTCACATAAATCCGTGAAACACTGATGTGCTCGGCCACAGTCTGTCCAATGCTGGCTGGATTGAGTACGATTATCGCACCGGCTTCTTCCAGTGCTGCAAATTTATCTTCGGCCGTTCCTTTTCCCCCGGAGATGATCGCCCCGGCATGACCCATTCTCCGTCCCGGAGGAGCCGTTTGGCCGGCGATAAATGCAAACACGGGCTTCGTCATCTTCGTCTTGATATACCCGGCAGCCTCCTCTTCCGCCGTACCGCCGATTTCCCCGATCATCACCACTGCCGCCGTCCCCTCGTCGGCTTCGAACATCCTGAGAATGTCGATGAAACGCGAACCGATCACCGGATCACCGCCTATACCTACGGCAGTGCTCTGCCCGAGCCTCTGTCGCGTGAGTTGATCAACCGCCTCGTATGTCAGTGTGCCCGAGCGCGATACGACGCCGATCGAGCCTTCGGAAAAGATCATGGCAGGCATGATTCCGACTTTGGCCTGTCCAGGCGTGAGTACACCGGGGCAATTCGGACCGATGAGCGTCACATCCGACTTCCGAACATAGTGATAGACCGTCACCATGTCCCTAGCCGGAATTCCTTCCGTAATACAGACGATAACCTTTATTCCGGCCGTAGCCGCTTCCAAAACCGCATCGGCGGCGAATGCCGGCGGCACGAAGATGACCGACGTGTTCGCTCCCTCCTCCCGAACGGCATCGGCTACGGTATTGAATACGGGGCGACCCAGATGCGTCCGGCCGCCCTTTCCCGGTGTCACGCCTGCGACAAGCGGCGTTCCGTATTCTATCATCTGTTCCGCGTGGAAGGTGCCTTCCTTTCCGGTAAATCCCTGGACGAGCAGGCGAGTATCTTTGTCTACAAGAATGCTCATTCGAGCGACCGATCTTTTCTTGTGAGCCGTTATTCGGATGAATGGAGAGCCGTCTTCTCTCAAGCTGCAGAGTTTAGGGTTCACGCCGCGAATCCACAATCAGCGGTCTGTTAACAGCATTCGAATATTTTCGGGCTTCCCGGAGAACCAGGGTATCGCCTCGAATCCGACTGTAGTAGCGAGCCCGAGCGTCTCCTCGAATCCGAGTGTGGTAGCGAGCCCGCGGATTACGGCCAACCGATCGCTCGAACCGTGCACGGAGCGAGCGGAGACGGGCGTCGCAAAAAGCCTGCACGGCACGAGCGGAGACGGTCGGATGTCAAACCCGATTCTCTGCGAACCTCTCCAGTGCCCGCCCCACATTTAGAAGTTTTTGCTCCGAAAACAGGGGGCCCAGCAGTTGCACGCCGATCGGCATCCCATCGGAATCTGCTCCGGCAGGGATCGACAGGCCCGGAATTCCGGCTAGATTGGCCGTCACGGTGAATACGTCGCTCAGATACATCCGGAGGGGATCACACTGCTTCTCGCCCAGCCGGAATGCCGTCGTCGGTGAGGTGGGAGTCAGAAGAACATCCACATTCTCGAAAACCCTGTCGAAATCCCTTATTACGAGTGTTCGAACGCGTTGGGCCTTTTCGTAATACTGTCCGTAGTATCCCGCCGACAGCACGTAGGTACCGAGCATGATGCGTCTCTTTACCTCTTCTCCAAATCCTTCCGATCTCGTTGCCTCGTACATCTCTGCGAGCGAGAGCCCTGTACCTGCCACCGCGTCGGCGCCCCTCGCCGACGTCGCTAAGTCACGGTCGCCTGGACGCTTATCCGATCCGTAACGAGGTCCGTATCGCACGCCGTCGTAACGAGCAAGGTTGCTCGACGCTTCGGCCGAAGCAAGAATGTAATAGGCGGCGACCCCGTAAGAAGATGTGGGGAGCGATACGTCCACGATCGCCGCACCCCCGGACTCGAGATTTGAAGCCGTCCGGCGTATGGCTTCCCGAACGTCGTCTGCTATCCCTTCACTCAGAAATTCTTCCGGCAATCCGATCCGAAGTCCACCCACATGGGGCCGCGTATCCGTGCGAAACGATCCACGACCCATGTCTGCCGTCGTCTGATCGTTCTCGTCCTTGCCGGATATCGCCTCCAGAACTAGGACAGCGTCTTTAATCGAGCCCGTTATCGGGCCGATCGTGTCTAAGGACGACGCGTACGCCACCAGGCCGAACCGACTCACGCGGCCGTAGGTCGGTTTGAGGCCCACTACGCCGCAAAACGACGCCGGCTGCCGGATCGAACCTCCCGTATCTGTCCCGAGTGCGACATGGCACATGCCGTCGGCAACGGCCGCGGCCGAGCCTCCCGAGGAGCCGCCGGCAACACGCTCCGGGTCGAACGGATTGAGAACGGGGCCAAAGAAAGAGGATTCGTTCGAGGATCCCATCCCGAACTCATCACAGTTGGTCTTGCCGATAACAATCGCCCCTGCCTTTTCGAGGCGCTCAACGGCCGTGGCCGAGTAAAGAGAGCGGAATCCGGAAAGGATCCCCGACGCACACGTGACCTCCCGATCGCGGATACAGATGTTGTCCTTGACGGCGACAACCATTCCGGAAAGAGACCGATCTCGGCCGTAATGACTTTCCGAGTCGAGGCGGCGGGCCCTCTCTACGGCGCCTTCGGAATCTACGGAAATGAATGCATTCACCGTCGGATTCCTCTTCTCGATCCGGTCTAAAAAAGAAGAGACCAGCCGCTCGCAACTGGTCTCACCCTTTTCGAGGGCCCTTCGCGCCTCGGTGAAAGTTTTAGGGCCTGTTCTCATGTGCCGGCAATAAGCGGCTAAGGGACCGGATCAGCCAGCCGGAGGCCGGTTCGGGTCGGGCGGAGGAGAGGGCGGCTGCTGCGAAGCCGGCGGTTGCGAGGGCGGCGGCTGCGAGGGCGGCGGCTGCGAGGGCGGCGGCTGCGAGGGCGGCGGCTGCGAGGGTGGTGGCTGCGAGGGCGGCGGCTGCGAGGCCGCAGCCGGGGAAACAGGCTGCTGGACGACGTCCGTTCGAGGCGCGGGCGTACCTTGCGTCGGTTGGCTCGGCGCCTGTATCTGGTTGGACGTATCCTTGACGTCAAACTCTTTGGAAATCTCTCTCGTGGCTGTCTTAAATTCGCGGATTCCTTTGCCGAGACCACGCGCTATTTCAGGAATGCGCTTCGCACCAAAGATGAGCAGGACTGCCAGAGCTATCAGTGCCACCTCGAAGGGACCAAGACTACCCATAATAGCCGAGTGTTTTTTAACCGATGAAAATAGCCACAGACGACCCTGACGGGCGCCCCGGCGAAACATTACTTGTCTAAAATAAACAGAAACACAGTCTACTGCCGAGAAACCTGACGATTTTGCGGACGGAATCTCCGACTTTATCGTAAAGATCACTGTCGAGCGATCCGGTGTTGCTTTACGATGCGTGCCCGAGCGCGGTTCCGGCAGACGATTACACGCCTCAATGTTAAGAGGCATTTTTGACATTCCCTTCGACCGAAGTCGGGGGTTTCCTTCCGATTTTCTCTTATGACCGATCTAATCAAGCTTTCCCGCGACGATATCCTGGCCTGGCCCAAAGCCGAGCTCCACTCTCACCTCGATGGGGCGATGCGCCTCGAAACCATGCTCGATCTGGCGGTAGCGCAGGAAAAGTTGGACATTCTACCCTCCGAAACGGTGGAGGGACTGCACGAGGAACTGTTAAAGATCGACGATTCGGCTGATCTGACTGAATACCTGACGTGGTTCTCTTACACGATTCGACTCATGCAATCGAAGAATTCGCTGTATCGGGTGGCCTACGAGATGGCCGAGGACTTTGCACGGGAGAACGTTCGATATCTGGAGGTCCGGTACGGGCCTATTCTGCACACGGAAGAGGGATTGACTCTCGAAGAGGTAAACGACGCCGTCCTGCAGGGCCTCAGGGCCGCCGAGCAGGATTACGATATCCGTACGGCCGTGATCGTTTGCGGACTGAGGGACCGGTTCGAAAGCGCCTCGCTCAGACAGGCGGAACTCGCCGTCGAATACCACGGCCGGGGCGTGGTTGCTTTCGATCTCGCAGGTGGAGAAGCCGGAAACCCTGCAAAAACCCACCTGGGAGCCTTTTATTACGCGCGCAATCATTTGCTGAATCTCACGATTCACGCTGGAGAATCGTGGGGACCGGAGTCCATTCGCCAGGCGTTGTTCTACTGCGGAGCGCACCGGATCGGCCATGGTATCACGCTACTCCAGGACGAGGAGCTCCTGCAATACGTGGTCAATCATCAGATCCCCCTGGAAATCTGTCCCACGAGCAATGTGCAGACAAAAGTCGTCGAGAGTTTCGAGACCCACCCGATCTACGGCCTCGTCGAAGCGGGAGTCCCCGTAACGGTAAACACGGACAGCCGTCTGTTCAGCCGGACGAGTATGACCGAAGAACTCTACCGGGTTCACACACGATGCAATATATCGGCCGGACATTTGCGAGAAACGGCCTTGAACGGATTTCGATACGCCTTCATTCCCTGGGAAGAGCGCCAGCAACAGCTGCGCGACGCACTCGCAGAATTCCCGATGCCGCCGACCCGCGATACGCCGGCATGGTAATTATAACTAATTGATAATGTTGGACTTATCAAAAGATCTGGCGCACGTTCGTCCCGCGTCTACACTCGTTGGCATCATAGACGTTCCACCGGACAAATCCATCGCCCATCGGAGCGCACTTTTTTCGGCGATCGGAGACGGAACCAGTCGCATCGTCAACTACCCCGATTCGAAAGATCCACAATCTACGCTCGCCTGTCTGAGGGCACTCGGGGCGGAAATGCGCGATGAAGACGAGATTCTCGTCATCGAGGGCCGGGGACTTCGTGGACTGAAACCTCCGGATGCGGATCTGGATTGCGGTAATTCGGGGACCACGATGCGACTCCTGGCGGGTATCCTGGCGGGGCAATCGTTCCCGTCCGTTCTCATTGGCGACGAATCGCTCTCGACCCGGCCGATGGCTCGTATCGCAAATCCTCTGTCCGAAATGGGTGCCGTCGTCGAACTGACGGACTCTCATGCGCCCATCCGAATACGAGGAAACGGAAACCTCCGTGGTATCCGGTACGACGTTCCAGTGGCCTCAGCCCAGGTAAAATCCTGCGTTCTCCTGGCTGGACTTTATGCGGAAGGTGAAACGTCGGTAGTCGAACGGACTCCGTCCCGGGATCACACCGAGCGTATGCTGGAACTGACTACGGTGGACTTCGGGGATCATCGTGTGATCACTGTCCAGGGGGGGATGTCCGTCCGCGCGAGAACCTGGTCGGTGCCGCGCGATTTTTCCGCGGCAGCCTTCTTTCTGGTAGCAGGATCCATCCTGAAGGATTCCGCGATCCGTCTGCCGCGTGTGGGTCTGAATCCTTCGAGATCCGGACTGATCGACATCCTGCGAGCCATGGGCGCCAGGATTTTCATCGAAGAAGAGCGCACCGTCGCGGGAGAGCCGATCGCGGATCTGGCGGTGTTCTCATCGCAGCTGTCAGGCATCGAGATCGACTCAGATGCGATTGCGGGGATCATCGATGAAATACCGATCCTGTCGGTCGCCGCAGCCTGCGCCGAAGGCCGGACCGAAATTCGCGGCGCGGGAGAACTCAGGCACAAGGAAACCGATCGCCTCCACGCCATCGCCGTGTCCCTCAGAGCGCTCGGTATACGGGTGAAGGAGTACGAAGACGGACTTTCCATCGAAGGCGGCTCGCTGCGCGGCGGGACAGTGGACAGTTTCGGCGACCACCGGATCGCGATGGCGATGGCCATCGCGGGCCTCGCCTCGTCTGGAAGAACGACCATTCAAAACGCGTCGTGTGCCTCCATTTCCTTCCCGGGCTTCTGGGACGTGCTGGCAAATATAGCTTACGGAGAGTAGGGCCTGTTAACGCTACCTGAAAGCGCCCTGTTGCCGCCTGTATTAGGCGCGCGCCCTAATCAAACGGCCTTCGATGGAGCGATCAATCCGTCTCTTCCTCCGGGATCCAGAGGTGACTTTTCATGCGGACGCACCCGTCATCATCGAATTCGACCTCCTCGCTGCGCAGCAGATCCTCCATGATGAACGGACCTCCGAAGTGATGGCTGCCGCTGAGCCCTCCGTAGCGATTCACCACACGGTGGCACGGGATCGGCATGCCGGAAGCTGCATTCAGCGCCCAGCCGACCATCCGCGCCGATCGACGGGCGCCGAGATACGCAGCGATATGTCCGTACGTCGTGACGTTCCCCAGCGGGATCCGGGCAACAACGGCCCAGACCCGCGTATAGAAATCGTCTCTCTCTTTTGTCGCTTCGTCCTCTGAAGGCATCAAACCCAGCCCCGCCCGTGGTCAGGGTCTGTAAACAGGCCCACTTCGGATCAGTTGCCACCCAGTATCAAGGGCAGCCCGTCTTGGCCGCCTCCGATGACGATGGTCTTCGTATTCGATGATTCCGCCAGGCTGAGCGTCGCTTCTATTCCCTTGAATCGAAGGAACTGCGCCGTAAGACTCTGAGTGATGATTCGCTGAAATTCGGCCTCACCTTCGGCCTCGATTTTCTTGCGCTGGGCTTCCAGGCGCTCCTTTATGATCGTAAACTCGTATCGCTCGGCCTCCTGCTCCTCCTGCAGTTTATTCTCGATCGCCTGGCGGATCTGATCCGGCAGCCTTATATCGCGGATCAGGATCGCATCGATCTCGATATAGCGCTGCCCGACAGCTTCTCTCACCCGCTGCACAATCAGCTCCTGCAGTTCCATTCTTCTCGAGGAGTACAGCTCTTCAGGCGTAAACTGCGCCACGATTTCGCGGATGGCGCTTCTCAGTTCAGGCTGAACGATTCTCTGATAATAATTCAGACCGATTTCCTTATGTAGTAGCGCAAGCTCATCAGCTTTAGGTCTCCACCGCACCGATGCATCCATACCGATCGATAAGCCGTTCGAAGACAGCGCGGTGATTCCTTCGAGCCTCTCCTGGACGCGCAGGTTCTAGCGAATCAGATCGACCCAGGGAGCATGAAGCTTGATGCCTTCGGTAAACCGGGCATCCATGTCGGTTCCTCCGAACGGACTGTATTTCACGGCGCCCTCTCCGGATTTGAGCGTGGTAGTCATGCAACCGGTTCCCATTGCCGCGACAACGAGAAAAATGATTGCTATGGTCCCGACCCTGATCGCTGTTTTGGTGATATTTGGATATTGATTTTCCGCCATTTTGCCACCTGCTGGTCTATCTTTCAGTAGTACTAATTTCGGATAAACGGCGCCGATCCGATCCGTGTTGCCGACTCGGAGCCCAAAATCATCGGTTTCGATGACGATTCACAGTTCCCGATCATGCAGCCCGATCGGATGATCGATCGTCGTTCGCAATCTACATACTAAAACGTTCTTGAGCGCTTTCGATCCTCCACCGAGAGGCACGATCGCATAAAGCCATGGCCGGTAAGAACGGCGACATCGCAAAACTCATTGAAGTGTTGGGAACGGCCAGGGTCCGGACCAGGGTTTCGCTTGCGCCTTTCACTACGATTCGAATCGGCGGCCCTGCCGACCTCTTCTACGAGGCGGAAACGGCCGAAGAACTGGCCGCCGCCGTTATCGCCGCGCGAGAAACCGGTGTGCCTTTTTTTCTATTGGGACTGGGCGCGAATCTTCTCGTCGGGGACCGGGGGATCAGAGGCCTGGTCATCCGAAACACGTCTCGATCATTTCGGATTGACCGGAAAACGCGGCTGCTTTCATCCGATAGCGGAGCGATCATCTGGCCGGACATGATCGAAGCCGCCCTCGATGCCGAACTTTCCGGACTCGAACACTATGCGGGAATACCGTCGACCGTCGGCGGAGCTTTATGGCAGAACCTGCATTTTCTTTCTCCCGCACCGGCAAGAGAACGCACCGTGTTTATAGAGGAAGTGCTGGAGTCGGTAGATATTCTGACACCGGATAACGTACGCAGGACGGTCGATCCGTGCTATTTTGAATTCGGCTACGACCAATCCATTCTGCATCGATCGGGCGACGTCGTCCTTTCTGCTGCTTTTCGGCTGGAACCTGGAGACGGCTCTGCCATACGCAGGATCATAGAGGAAAACCTGACGTGGCGGCGCGAGAAACACCCTCCGCTCGCGAGCGAGCCCAGCGCAGGATCAATCTTCAAGAAAATTGACGGCATCGGCGCGGGCCGCCTGATCGATGAATGCGGACTGAAGGGCGCCCGCATCGGGGGTGCGGAAATCACACGTCGACACGCAAACATCATGATAAATAGATCGGGAGCAACGGCCTCGGATGTTCGCGAACTCATCCGACTCGTGATCCGGACCGTTGAGGAAAGGAAGGGATACACGCTGAAACCTGAAATCTCCTTCGTGGGCGAGTTTTGATTGGTGAAGAAGCAGGTCATAGCTTCCCACCCTCGAATTTGAACGTACCCGACAAAAAGGAACGCATCACGGACGGAACGATTCCTCCCCGCATAACTACGGGGTATCCTCGTGTGAATAACCGCTATCGCTCATGAACTGGCTCTACGGCGCCTGGGCCGTTTTCGAAAAGGACGTCAGGCTTGAACTCAGGAGCAGATACGCAGTGAACATGCTCCTCATGTTCGTGCTTTCCTCGCTTCTGCTCATGGCGTTTGCGATCGGACAGGAATCGATCGGCGCCAGAATGCAATCGGCCCTTTTGTGGATTGTAATCGTGTTCTCGGCGTCCATTGGTCTCGGAAGGTCCTTCGTTTCGGAAGAGGAGCGTGGAACGGTACTGCTCCTTCAGCTCAACGTACAGGGGTCTCAGGTCTACGCGGGCAAATTGGCGTTCAATTATGGTCTGCTGCTGATCGTAACCGTGATCGCTGCGGCGGTATTTACGTTTTTGCTGGATCTGGAGATCGAGCGGATGGGCCTGTTGACGACCACGCTCATTCTGGGATCGCTCGGCCTGGCCGGCGCAACGACGCTGCTCTCGGCGATCATTGCCCGGACGACGAACAAGGGGCCGCTTCTTCCCGTTCTGCTGTTTCCTCTTCTGACCCCGCTCCTGCTCTCCGTCGTCAGCGCCTGCCGGCACGCCCTCGAAGGCGGTCTCGGATGGGCCGGGGCGGAAGGCGACCTGACCACATTGGTGGGGTTTGCCGGAGTAGTGATAACGACCTCTTTCCTGCTTTTCGATTATGTCTGGAGCGATTGAATTAATGCGTCGGAAAGCTTCGCTGACAATTGGTTTGCAGCCCCGTCAGATGCGGCGTAAAATCCTTTGCACGCAACAATTAAGGTATGTTTCATCGTGACGGATCATCCAAAAATTCGGATACGCCGATACTTCATCGTTCGAAACGTCGTGATGGTCTGGTTGACCGTGGTCATCCTGGTCGCATTTCTCCTGGATATCCCCAAGATCAGCATTCTGGAACACACGGCCCGGAATCTGTATTTCCACGTACCGATGTGGTTCACGATGATGGCCGCACTTTTCGTGTCCGCCTATCACTCTTACTGGGTACTCCAGACCGGAGACCTGTTCCGCGATATCCGGGCCATGCAGGCTGCGCGGGTTGGCGCCTGGTTCGGAGTAATGGGACTCGTCACGGGTATCGTCTGGGCGCGGTTTACGTGGTACGTGGGCACGGACGTCTGGTGGAACTTCGATCCGCGCGTTGAGTGGCTGATGGGCTACCTGACCAGCCATCGCTCTCAGAAAGTGCTGGTGATCTGCGCCAAAGCTGCCACTGCGCTGCAACTGGAGCAGGTACTGCGCGAACGTGAAGGTATTCG
>JACZYK010000068.1 GCA_022571135.1 Bacteroidota bacterium | reverse complement strand
GAATACGTTCATCGCCGGCCTGCTCTACGCCTGTCCTCCATCGATGCTGAAGTTCGTAATGATCGATCCAAAAAAGATCGAGCTGGCGGCCTACGCCAAAATCGCCTCCTCCTACATTGCGATGCCACCGGAAGCCAGCGACGTCATCATTACCAATGTGGATCAGGCTCTCGGTACGCTTCGGAGCTGTGAGAAGGAAATGGAGAGACGATACGACCTACTCTCCGCCGCGCAGGTCAGGAGCCTGAAGGAATATAACGACGCGGTCAAATCGGGAAGACTCAAATCGGAGGACGGCCACGAACTGATCCCGTATATTGTAGTGGTCGTGGACGAGCTCGCAGACCTCATGATGACCGCGGGCAAGGACATAGAAGCTCCCATCTCCCGCCTCGCTCAGATGGCCAGGGCAATAGGCATCCACCTCATTCTGGCGACGCAGCGTCCTTCGGTGGACGTCATCACGGGCCTCATCAAGGCCAACTTCCCGTCAAGAATTGCCTATCAGGTCGCGTCGAAAATCGACTCGAGGACGATTCTGGATCAGAATGGAGCGGAAGGCCTTGTCGGAAACGGAGATATGCTTTACATGCTCGGAAGCCGCATCACCCGCCTTCAGGGTCCGTTCGTATCTATCCAGGAAGTCGACAAACTGACGAATTTCGTGGCTTCGCAACGCGGTCAGGGAGTGTATATGCTCCCCTCGATGGAAGAGGCCACAGCGAGTAGGGTGTCCACCACCGGTTACACTTCGGATCGCGACGCGCTGTTTGTTGAGGCCGCCCAGATCATCGTTCGCAGTCAACAGGGATCTGTTTCTCTCTTGCAGCGGAAACTGTCGGTGGGCTATGCGCGCGCAGCACGTCTTGTCGATCAGCTGGAAGACGCGGGTATCGTAGGACCGTTCGAAGGATCAAAGGCCCGCCAAGTTCTCGTTGAAGACGAACTCCGGCTCGACCAGCTTCTGTCCGAGGATTGAATACATAAACCAGAGATCGATGACCAACTACACGCAACTTCGGGTCGGTATCATCATGGGCAGTGAGTCCGACTGGCCTGTCATGGAAGGAGCGGCTTCGACATTGAAATCGTTCGGTATACACTTCGAGACCAGGGTGCTGTCTGCCCACCGAACGCCCGATGAGACCCGGAAATTTGCAGAAGACGCCGTCGAACGAGGCATAAAAGTGATCATTGCAGGAGCGGGCGGGGCTGCACATCTCGCCGGTGTCATCGCGGCCTACACGCCCTTACCCGTCATAGGAATTCCCATCCCGTCGAAGCACCTCAAAGGCATGGACTCTTTGCTATCCATCGTCCAGATGCCAAGTGGTGTGCCGGTTGCCACCGTGGCCATCGGCGGTGCCAAAAACGCCGCTATTCTGGCCGCGCAGATTCTAGCGATCGGAGATTCAGACTTGTTTGATCGCGTGGCTGCTTTCAAGAGGGACATGGTCTCGAAGGTAGCTGAAATGGATACCAACGTGCAGGCTTTCGCGGAAACCGTTTGAAACTCTATCCTCCTGCACCCAGAACGCCTTAGGCCACCGGAGCGACCAGAGCCTTACTTCCCGACCGACCCGTCCGTATCCGAGATTTACTCGAGGAACAGATCCTGTTCGCTCTCGGTCTTCTTGCCAGAAACGAGATCTTTCACTCTCAAAATAAGCGTGTACAGACCCGGATCTTCGGTCGTTGCGTCCAGAATGAGATACTGTCCGTCGTTCTCGCTGGCCACCTGGATGAGCAGCGTTACGGAAACACCCTCGTCGCCTCCCCCGAAAAGTCCGCGCACGAATTTTCCGACCTTGCTTCCCTGTGCCATGGGTTTCAACACGGCCTCTACCTCGTAGTCGGCTATTCCGTCGGCCTTTAATGTTAGATTGTAGACTTCGAAGTAGAGATAGATCGGTTGTGCACGCGAGAACACGGACCACGGTGCCGGCATGATGGACAGATTATCTCTCACGATATCAGACGGGAGAACCGGTCGACCATCGTCCGTCTCATCGATACGATAGGCCAGCATTACGTCGCTGAGAGCGAGGTTGTCGCCCGAAAAATCTTTGATTTCCACATTTCTGCGCTGCACCGCAACCGTTCCGCCGCCCACCGTTTCGAATTCAACGGAGACCTCCTGGTGTCCTGCCGGAATGCGTAGGGCCTGCGTGTTAATCCACAGGCTGGACTCCTCGAAATGCACTACCTGATTCGTTTTCAGGCCGTAGATCGTATTCCTTCTCTCGACGAGCATATCCCGGTTCTCTCCTACTACGAACGTACCCGCGTTGGCGGTGACGTTGAGGAGGTCCTGTCCGGGATCGAACTCGTTGACGGGAATGCCGTAATTGACGTAGACATCCGTCAAGTCGCTGGTGAAGTTTTTAAACGACACGACAAGAAACGGCAGATCGATCTGCCTGCCAGGAGCCCTGTACTCGTACTTTTCGGGTATTTTTCTGAACGTCTCCCGTGCCTTGATCGTGTAATCGTTTGCCCAGGGTAGCATTCCATCGGCTATGTCGCTCGCAGACGGACTGAAGAGCCGATATTCTCCGTTTCTGAACGGATCTTCGAATACGAACTTGAAATCGCCGTAATCCCAGATATTTAACGTGTTGGCTTCCTCAAGCAGATCCCAACCCGATCCTTGTATGGCAATCTGGAGCGCCCGACTGGTCGTAGCGGTCGGGTCTCCCTGCATACCCTGAATGGCGTTCGTTGCCTGTCCGACGCCCGACGTACTCCTCGGGATGAGGACCACGTCACCCACCGGGACACCGTAGCGAACCAGAATGCGACCACGCTCCGTGTTCCAGCCTCGAATGTGGAGTTCCGGTACCCCGTATAGCAGATCCGTATAGGTCAGACGCGCGTAGTGTTCGAGCTTGCGCTCATTGTAAGGAGTCAGGTATCTCGGATCCTTGCTTGTCCAGAATCTGGCGGCGTAGGCGATTTCGTCTTCCTCATAGAGACTTTTCTCTTCCTCAGGCAGAATGTCCTTCAACTGGAAATAGGCGTAAGATTCATCCTCGTCCATGTACTTGAAAGCCGTCTCGAAGACTTTTGCGGCCGCCTGCATATTCCCAGTGTTGTAGTGCGCCAATCCAAGATAGGTCCACAGTTCGACCTCCTCCGGAAAGAAGACGTACATCTGCTGAAGCATATCCAGCGCTTCGACGTATTCCGCCTTGAGCGCAAAGATCTGCATAAGGTCGGTGTAGACCTCTCTCTGTCTCGGATCGAAGTCGATAGCCGCGTGCAGATGTCCGATCGCTTTTTTGTACGCTTTATCGGCGCGTCCGGACAGATCCTGAATATTTACTCCCTGTGCCCTCAAGGCGTCCACATCGAACCGATCCGACATCATGATCGAGTTCGGATCAAGAAAACCTGCCATCTGAAGGGCGAAGTCGTCGTTTTCGGGCAGAAGGTCAGCCAACGCGGGATTCTGAGCCACAATATTATCAGCCTGCCGCTGAACAAGATTGTCTATCGGTGAGATTGTAGTTCTTCGCAGGTTCTCGTCTCTGGCAAAAATGAGCGACGGAAAAACAAGCGCATTCCGATACCGCCAGAAATCACGGATGTACGACTTTCCCAGTTCATGATGGGCGAACGCGTTTGTGGAGTCCAGTTTTAGGATTTTGAAGGCAAGTTCCCTGCGTTTTATCTCGCGTGCACGCTTCCTGAAAAAGCTCCAGGCCTCCTCACGATTCTGCTGCATGCTAGCGACGAGGTACTTTACGTTCTCGGGTTCGATCTCGAGAGCAGCATTGACTTCCTTCTCGGCCCGCTTATTGTCCTTCAGAGGAGTCTCAAAAAAGACCCTGGCCAGTAAAAAGTGCGCTTCCGAATTATCCGAGTCCAATTCGAGTACCAACTCGAAGGCAGTAACGGCGTCCTGGTATCGGGTCTCCCTAAAAGCGAGTATTCCGTTCGCCATCTGCGTATCGGCATCCTGAGCCATCGCGGATGTAGCGTACGGAACAGCTCCGCAAAAAAGAATCAGAAACAGAATTAGTCGTCGCATAGGTCATCAAATCGTCTTGTCAGAACCGCTTCGGATGAAGTGAATGAAACGGTGTACGGCTCGCTGAAAACGAGACACCATCACGTGGCCCGATAATACGCCATATACAAACGTAGGGTTCTTTCCACGAAGCGCAGAAAAAGATATTAACCGTCCACCGGTTGCATTGACGGTCCCAACCGTTCGGCTAGACTTCCGGACGGAACCAGATGCCCGGTTAACAGACTTCGGGGGTCCTTCATTTCTCGGGGCAAGCGATAATCGCTTCCGGTACGAAGTAGCCGTCAGGACTGCGAATCGCTTTTCGTCAGCCGGTCCAGGCGCCGCTTCGACTCTCGATCGGCGATATCCACGCGCTTGTCGTAATGCTTCTTTCCGCGAGCGAGTCCGAGCTCGACCTTCGCGTAACCGTTCTTGAAGTATAACTTGAGCGGTACAATCGTAAATCCTTTCTGCTGAACGGCCTTCGACCATTTCACAATCTCACGCCGATGCATCAGCAGCTTCCTTGGCCGGAGGGGATCGTGGTTTTCCCTGTTCCCGAATTCGTACGGAGCTATATGGCATTGCCTGAGGAGCATCTCTCCACCCTCTGCAGAGCAATAAGCATCCTTGATATTCGCCTGCCCCGCACGAAGGGATTTGACTTCGGTTCCGGTCAGTACGAGTCCCGCTTCAAGACGGTCGTCGATGTGATATTCGTACCTGGCCTTACGATTAGAGGCTACTATTTTCTCACGGTCGCTCATAAGGACGTCAATTCCGACGGGATATCCGGTATCTCGCCTACTTCGCCGTAATAATACAGGTAGTTGCGCAATTCTTTAAGACTGGCAGAGATTATATCGCCGAACTGACAGACGATATTCCGATGCGCACTCCAAGTATTGATCTCAGTGCGTTTCTACGGATACGAAAAGCCGTCGGCGAGTCGATCACCGGCGGCCTCTCAGCGAATATAAAAACTAAATACGATCGATTTCCTATCGCCTGCGCTCCTTGATACGAGCAGCTTTACCCTTGCGCTCGCGCAGATAGTACAGCTTGGCGCGCCGCACACTACCGGCACGAACAACCTCAATCTTGGCGAGTCGAGGTGAGTGCAACGGGAAAATCCTCTCGACACCGACTCCGTTGGATATTTTGCGAACCGTAAACGTCCGCCTGGCACCTGAGCCCTTAAATGCGATCACAATACCCTGGTACTGCTGAATTCGCTCCTTCTCCCCTTCAATAACACGTACGTGAACATTGACAGTATCTCCCACCTCAAATTCAGGTATATCGTCGCGAACCTGTGTCGTTTCGACGAGGTTCATCAAATCAGTCGCCATGGCGCACCTCCTACAATCGAAAATTCTATTTCTCAGTTCTCATTTCGGTCCCCGCATCGTCCGGTCGTCGCTCTTCAATTTCGAGCAGATCCGGACGCCTTTCCGAAGTCTTTTTCAATCGCTCGGCTTCGCGCCACTCTGAGATCGCTTTGTGATCTCCCGAGCGCAGGACATGCGGAACTTCCAGACCGCGAAATTCAGCCGGTCGCGTATATGTTGGCGCATCGAGCAAGTTGTCCTGAAAGGAATCAGAAAGCGCCGAACATGCATCCCCGAGCACACCTGGCAACAGGCGAATCAACGCATCTACAAGCACCAGTGTGGGTAGTTCCCCTCCACTGAGCACGTAGTCTCCGATAGATATCTCACGTGTCACCAGTTGGTCCCTCACCCGCTGATCTACGCCTTTATAGTGCCCCGCCAACATTACGAGGTGTCGCTTCATGGAGAGCTCATTCACCATACGCTGCGAGAGGCGCTCACCGTCTGGGGACAGATAGATAATCTCATCCACGGTTCGGCCTTCGGCATCTGCTTCGGCCTGGAGTTTTTCAATACATGCAAAGATCGGTTCCGGCTTCAGGACCATTCCGGCCCCTCCGCCAAAAGGATAATCATCGACCTGCCGATGCCTGTCGGTAGTAAAATTTCTCAAATTGTGCACCCGAATACGAACCAGGTTTTTTCCGACTGCGCGCTTCAGGATACTCTGATCAAGAGGTCCTTCTACTATGCCCGGCAGGGCAGTGATGATGTCAATCAACATCGGTTGCATCGAGTATCCTGCATTTCCAAGATCAGGCGACGATCCCGTTTGACTCAGATCAACCCTTCGATCGGTCTGACGATTACTCTGCCGGCTCCGATATCAATATCGGTGACGAACTCGGGTACCAATGGAATCATAGCATCATCGGCGTTCTCTCTATGCAGGACCAGTAATTTCTGTGTCGGCAAATCAAGTACGTCTCGAATCGTGCCGATGAGTGTCCCGTCTTCCGTATTTACCGACAGTCCGACCAGGTCGCTGATGAAGTACTCGCCTTCTTCGAGCGGCGGCAGATCGTCCACTCCTGCATATACGGTTCGATTTCGAAACGCATCGGCTGCAGAACGATCCGATAATCCCTCCAAAGCGAGTATGATCGTAATGCCGTATTTGGACACCTGTGTCCGAATTGATCTTATGTCAAAGGGTGACGCCGAGTACTCATCCCCACCGATATACACACGGTTCAACTGAAGTATGCGATCCGGATCGTCGGTCTCGGGAGCGACCTTCAGTTCACCCAGTACGCCATGCGGCCGCACGATGCGACCAATCTCACGCAGTTCATCCGGCCGGACTGACATAATTCCTTCGGGTCAGCGGAATCCGACAAGACCTAGGCCTTGTCTTCATCCTTAGATGCCTCTTCAGCGGGCTCCTGCTCGGCCGGAGCTTCAGCGGCTGCCTCCTCGGCAATGGCTTCAGCGGGCTCCTGCTCGGCAATGGCTTCAGCGGGCTCCTGCTCGGCCGGAGCTTCAGCGGCTGCCTCCTCGGCGGCGGCTTCAGCGGGCTCCTGCTCGGCCGTAGCGTCCGCGGCTGCCTGGTCGACGTTTGCGGCCTCTTGCTCGGTACGGGCCTCCTCAGCAGCCCTGGCACGCTCTTCGGCTGCCGCCTTCCTGGCTGTCTCGGCGTCCGCCTTTGCCTTGGCATCGGCTTCGGCCCGCTTCCTCGCCTCCTCTTCGGCGAGTTCAGCGGCAACCTTCTCTTCCTCCTCAAGGGCTGCAATCTGACGATCCCTGGCCGTGGTTTTCACGCCGGCCTGATCCTTTTCGGCCCTGTGAAGCCGATGGGTTTCAACCGCCGCACGGATATCTTCTTCGGCTGCGCCCTTGCGTTTCATATGGAACGCGAGCATCAGCCCGTGTTTACTCAGTATTGAACGCACGGTGTCGCTAGGTTGGGCACCCTGGCTCAACCAGTAAAGGACACGCTCATCATTAAGACGAGTCGTTGCAGGCTCAGTGAGTGGTTCATACCGTCCTAGATCTTCGATGAAGCGTCCATCCCGCGGTGATCGCGAGTCTGCCGCCACAATGGCGTAGATCGGTCGCTTTTTACGACCCATCCTACGTAGACGAAGCTTTACTGCCACTGTCTTTTTTATCCTAGTTTGTTTCAGTTTTGAATGATTCCACGACCGCCCATAAGAGAAGCCAGGTTCACCGCCCGGCCTTTGCCCATGAGCTTCGTCATGGTCTTCATCATTTTTTTCATGTCGCGGAACTGTTTGAGAAGTTGATTGACGTCTCGAACTTCAAGACCGCTTCCGCCAGCGATTCTGCGTCGCCTGTTACCGTTTATGATATCCGGATTACGCCGCTCTTCGACCGTCATCGAATGAATCATGGCCTCGATGTGCTTGAAGGCATCATCGTCCAGGTCCATCTCTCCGACATGGCGACCGACCCCCGGAATCATCCCGATGAGATCCGTCAGAGATCCCATTTTCTGCAGACGCCCCAGCTGATCGAGAAAGTCTTCGAGGTTGAAGCTCTCCGATCTGATTTTAGACTGAAGCTTCTCAACCTGCGTTTCGTCAAACTGTTCGCGCGCGCGCTCGACGAACGAAACGACATCGCCCATACCCAGAATCCTCTGGGCCATCCTCTCGGGATGAAATGGAGTCAATGCGTCCAGCTTCTCTCCCGTCGACGCGAATTTAATCGGCTTCTTGACAACAGAACGGATGGATAACGCGGCGCCGCCCCGAGTATCTCCATCAAGTTTTGTGAGAACAACTCCGCTAAAATCGAGTCGCTGATTGAATTCCAGCACTGTGTTGACGGCGTCCTGTCCCGTCATACTGTCGACGACGAAAAGAATCTCGTGAGGAGATATCGAGGACTTGATGTCGGTCACCTCCTTCATCATCTCCTCGTCGACATGAAGACGACCGGCGGTATCCACGATGAGAACGTCGCGCGCCTGTTTCCTGGCAGCCGAAACCGCCTCACTGGCAACCCGAACAGCATCCTGGACGATTATGCCGTCTTCTTCTACCGAATAAACCGGTACTCCAATCTCATCGGCTAGCATCTTGAGTTGATCCACAGCCGCCGGACGGTAAACGTCGGCTGCAGCCAACATCGGTGCTCGACCGTTCGATTTGAAGTACAGCGCCAGTTTGGCGCAGAACGTTGTCTTTCCGGATCCCTGCAAACCCACTATCAGAATAACGGTCGGCGGTTGTGCAGCAAGTTCGATCCCTTCGTGTGTCTCGCCCAGAAAGTACACCAGCTCATCGTGGATGATCTTGATAAGCTGCTGGTCGGGCGCGATAGACGTCAGAACCTTTTCCCCGAGCGCCTTCTCTTTGACCCGCTCCGTGAACTCCTTCGCAACTTGATAGTTGACGTCGGCATCGAGAAGCGCACGACGGATTTCCCGCATGGTCTGCGCGATGTTCAACTCCGTAATGCGCCCCTGTCCTTTGACGGACTTTAATGCGCCTTCGAGTTTCTCGCTTAGACTTTCAAACATGCGTCCGTCTTACCATCAAACGGTTAAATTGACCCGGAAATGGGGGTTCTGTCCATAATGGTACAGACAAGTAAAGTTACGGCGTCCAAGAAGTACATCCAAATCACTCGCAGGCTGCAAAAATGGATGCTTGGAGCATCCCGGCTGACGGCCTATGAATCCTCTGTATCTTCACGGCGCCTTGCGAGATCAGCCGTCTCATCGGCTCGACGAAGATGCGGGATCACTATCGAACCCCCAACGATGAGTGCTACGTTGAGCGCATTGTCCAACGCTGCATCCGAATAGCCGTGCTCGATGCGCCAAATTATGTGATATGTGATGCAGTCGTCGCACCTCCGAACAACGGAAGCAACAAGTCCCAACGATTCCCTGGTTTTCGAGTCGAGAGCTCCATCTCGGTAGGCGGCCGAGTCCAGACTGAAAAACCGGGAGTGGGCATGAAAACTCCTCACATTGCCGCAGGTTGAAAACGATCCTAATGTCCGGTAAAGTGTTTTAATTGATTCGGGCCTGTTAACGCTACCTGAAAGTGCCCTGTAGCCGCCTGTTATCAGGCCCTTGACCGATGGGTAGTCGTCAGGTTGTTGCTCGTTCGCCGACCCTTCCCAGACAGATAAATGAGCGAATACCGGGAAAAGAACGTATATCGCGAGTTGTTCAAGTCGCGTCGCGACTCGATGTCCGATTTCGACTATCGGTCGTCGAGCCGCTCGATTTGTAGGAATCTGAGCTCCCTGGCACTCATCTCCAGCGCAACTACGATACACGCTTTCTGGCCTGTACTTGGGCGCCGAGAACCGGACATCAGATCGTTTTTGATTGAACTCGCCGGTAACGACTTCAGGGTAGTCTTGCCGATCGTGACAGCCTTCACGAAGGAGCTTTCGGAACGCCCACGTTTGAGACACGTCGAATTCTCGGGCGTCGACCAGCTCCGCCTGAACCGATGGGGAATCTACGAACCTGTAAACGGCAACGACGTAGGCACGGATGAAATAGACCTAATCGTCGCGCCGGCTCTGGTCGTAGACATGCGCGGATACCGGTTGGGCCACGGCTACGGTTACTACGACGAATTTCTGTCCGGGCTGAAAATCCCGGTCATATGTCCGATCTTTGCTGACTGGGTGGTCGATGCATTGCCACACGACGAGATTGATGTGCCCGTCTCGCTGATTGTTACCGAGAAGGAGATCATCGATCTCACAAAAACGTAACCTCATTGACAGCAGCGCGTACGATAGCACGCCGGAAACGGTGCCATAACCAATGAAGACACGTACTAAAACAATCACCCACGAGGAAGAAGTCTCCTATTTGTACGACGAGGAGACGCTCGATCTGGAGTCTCTATCGGACGAAGAACTAGATG
>JACZYK010000067.1 GCA_022571135.1 Bacteroidota bacterium | reverse complement strand
CGCGGCGCCAGGCATCCATTCCAGATTCGCCGCGCCATCAACGACTTGTTCGAGGTCTACTACCAGGATGCTGCTCCTTTCGAATTGACAACGGAATCCGTTCACCAGGTACCATTCAAGAAGCGTTGCGCTGATTTATGTCACTAAGTACCAGGAAAGTCATATTTGGCATTTTACTTAGACAATATCGTTTCGAACTGAGCCTCGATATACCTGCTGTAAGCGCCACCTATAGCGATGAGATCCTCGTGGTTGCCGGTCTCAACAATAGTTCCATTCTCCAGGACCGCCACCATGTCTGCCCCCTCGATGGTCGAAAAGCGGTGAGCAATAATGAAGGTGGTCCGGCCCGCCATGAGCCGCGTCAGGGCCTGCATTACAAGTGATTCCGTATGTGCATCCAGGGCCGATGTCGGCTCGTCCAGAATCAGCACCGCAGCATCCTTGAGAAGCGCCCGCGCAATGGCGATCCGTTGTTTTTCGCCACCAGAAAGCGTACTACCCCGTTCTCCAATGACAGTGTCAAAACCGTCGGGTAGGCGATCGATGAACTCTTCTGCATTGGCTGCTCGGGCGGCAGTTACAATCTCATTTCTTTTTGCTCCAGGTCTCCCGTACGCAATATTTTCGGCTACACTGAGTGGTAATAAAAATGGATCCTGTAGCACCAATGCGACCTGAGACCGAAGGTTGCTTATTTGAACGTCTCGTATATCGATTTCATCAAACAATATGCGGCCTTTCCAAGGATCATAGAAACGTGGAATAAGAGACACCAGCGTACTTTTCCCTGCCCCGGTTTTACCTACGAGGGCCACTCTTGTACCAGGGGGTATTTCAAGCGTGATGTCTTTCAGAACCGCGGGATCAGAATCGTATCCGAACGTTACGTTCTCAAATATTACATGTCCACGCTGCCCGGAATCGAGCACCGGTAGCGCACACGCACCGGAGCGATCCTGCACCCCTTCAGACGTATCCATTACCTCCAGGACCCGTCGTGCGCTCGCCGCTGACGACGCGAAATCTGTGGAGAGGTACGCCAGGGTTGTCAGGGGGGCGTACAGGGAAAGCAGATACGAAAGAAAGACCAGTAAACCTCCGATGGTTAACGATCCACTGAGTACGTGGAGCCCACCGACGGCCATGACTGTCGCGGTACCCAGAGCCGTTGCGCCATCCACACCGGTACTGAACTTCATCTGGGCCAGGATTGACTTCACGTAGGCCCGGAGAGTTTGCCCCGAGAGTACCCGGAAACGTTCCTCTTCATACTCCTCTCGACCGAACGCATGTACGGCGGGAAGCGAGATCATTGTCTGCTCCGCCCGCGCCATCAGATCTCCCTCCAGCTGCTGGTGCTCCCATGTGCTTTCCGTCATCGGGCGATCATAATGTCGGATCAGGAGCCCCATCAACGGTATCACGAGAATCGCAATAACCGAGAGAAAGGGATCCAGTCTCCACATGACTGCAAACATGGCAATGAGTGTCAGCGAAGATGTCAACAGAGGTAAACACACGCCCGTCACTAAATCCCTAATACAACCACTGTCTGTTGTCACGCGACGAACCAGATCTCCAGTTTGTTTGCGGTTATGGAATGAGATCGACAGTCGTTGAAGATGATCGAACAGCGCGGCCCCGAGACCATACACCATTCTTGTCCCGACGCCCGTTTGAGCATACCCCCTGGTAACTTCAACCAGTTGTCGCACGGCGAACAGGATTATCGTACCACCAGCCAGCCAGGCAAGCAATCCTGTCGATGAAGATGCCCCAGGTAGAGCAGGAATCCATGAAAGCACACCAGGAAAGGACTCGGCAGCCAGAACATTGTCGACGATCAGTTTGAGAGGCCACGGCTTCAATACGTCCAGAACGATGTTTACGAACATCAGAAACGTGACCAGCGAAAGGCCTCTCCGGTGAGGGGCTGCATATCGGGATAATTGGACCCACCAGGGTTTCATGCGGATACCCCTGGGGCTCTGGATTGAAGGGAATAGAAAGTGTGATAGATTCCTTCGGCATGCATCAACTCCCGGTGAGTGCCCGTCTCAACGATGCGTCCTTCATCCAATACAACAATCCGATCAGCTCGTCGGATAGTGGACAGACGATGTGCAATTATAAATGTCGTCCTCCCTCTCTTCAACCGCTCAAGCGCCTCCAGGAGCTGTACTTCCGTCTGGGTATCCAAAGCAGAAGTAGGCTCATCGAGTATCAACACTGGGGCGTCTTTTAAAAGTACTCGAGCGATGGCCAAACGCTGTTTCTGACCTCCTGACAGCGTTGCACCCAGTTCCGATATTACTGTGTCGTATCCTTCCGGCAGGTCGCGGATGAATTCGTCTGCGCTGGCTGATGCGGCAGCCCTGATTACCTCTTCACGGGTAGCGTCAGGCCGACCGTATGCGATATTATCCGCTACGCTGATCGGAGAAAGAAATGGATCCTGGAGCATCAGCCCTACATGTGCCCGCACGCTCGACAGGGTCAGTTCGCGAACATCCACGCCGTTGAAGGTTACGCGTCCCATCCATGGGTCATAGAGGCGCGGAATCAGGGAGGCCAGCGTCGATTTTCCTGCTCCGGTTTTGCCGACCAGCGCTATCGTTTCGCCAGGATGGGCTTCCAATGATATGTCGTGCAGAACTGCACGGCCCTTCTCGTAGCCGAAACTGACATTTTCCATGGCTACTCGGATGCGGTCGGAATTCATGCGTTCGGACACGTTTCTGGCGCCAGGTCGTTCGAGTACTTCCTCCTTCGCCTCCATCACATCCATCACCCGATCCACAGATGCCTCAACAGTCTTCAGACTGCCGTATATGCCCATCAGACCTTTGATGGCGCCCTGCATAGTCTGCAGGTACGCAAGAAATACGAGGAGACTGCCCAGAGACAGTGCACCGGACAGAACGCGCATGCCACCGACATAAAGGACGACAGCCGCCCCGATCGTTGCCACAAGCCCGTTCGCCAGGGTGAAAAGACTCTGGATCAGCGTACTACGCTGGGAATGATCGACCGCATCGGACGCCAGATTCTCATAGAATTGTCGGTTCCTGGCCTCCGCGCCAAAAGCCTGTACGACGGGAATCGCCGTTAATGTCTGGTGGACAAAACTCATCATGCGCGATTGGATTTCCCTGTTGAGCCGTGTCCAGCGCTTCATCCGAGGTCCGAAGAACAGGGCTGATCCTGCCATAGCCGGAGCTACGGCGAGTGTTAGCAAGGTCAGCCGGGCATCCATATTCCAGGCGACCGAGCCGACTACAAGTAGCGTAACGATGTGTTGACCTGGGGAAATCAGAATGCTCTCGGTTGCCGTGTACACACAGTAGGTATCACCAAACAACCGACTCAGGGCATCACCGACCGATCGTCTACTGTGGAATAGAAGAGACAGGCGCTGAAGCCGTCCGAATAGATCGGCCGTCAGGTCATACACCATCCGCTGTCCGGCTACAGCCCAAGTCCATGTAAGACCTACACTAAGGGCTGCATTGATCATGTAGAGAGCAAAGGTGGCGACGGCCGCTGTGATGACCAACGTCACCCCCGTGGGAATCAGCGACAGCGTCTCGAAAAACGATCGCATTGCCAGCGGAAGCGCCGTATCGCCAAGTGCGTAGTCCACCAGTATTTTCAGCGGCCAGGGCTGAAATACAGTGACTGACGAACTCAGGAGGGTAAGAACCAGAATGAGTACCAGCTTCGGCCACTGACTCAGCGGATAATGAGCCAGGCGCCGATATCTCTGCAAGGATGTCCTGCTCTCCGGTCTCATCATTCCCCATTCTGACCGCTCATTCCGGCATCAATAGTAACTCACGAATTTGAGAAGAGAGGGACTCGATAGCCCCGACGTAAGAGGTCATCGCGGAGGAGCTGTCGCTAACGTGCCAGAGTAACAGGAGCAGCGATCCGAGGCCGAGTATCGCGGCCGCTGTCCAGGCCGCGCTCAGAAGGGCGAGGGCTGTAATAATGGAAGGAATGGTCCAGAGAACGGAACGCATCCCACGAATCGATGGACGCGCCCGAAACCGGACGAGTTGTTTCCCCTGTCCGTGTTCCTCGATGCCCATCGACACTCGTACCGAGCCGAACAATCCTTCCCGGACTTCCAGATCCCAATCGTCATAATCTCCGCCCTGCACGACCAGCGTTCCCTGCACTTTCAGTTCTTTCTCCAGGCGCTCGAGCCACTCACTTGTAGATCTCCATGTTTCTGACCATATCTCGCTCTGCCTGGGCAAGGCCCATTTACGGGGTGATGCTCCGCGCCTTCTCCACATCGTAAGTCCGTGGAGGATTCGGCCGTAGAGTCTGGCTGCAGGCTGTAGGATGTGAAGACCTGCTACCGCGATTCTCATTTTCCAGATGCCCGGTCGACCAATCCTGGCATGTCGAAAGCGAGCTTCCGCTGCACTTCTCGTGGCCTGAAGCACAGGGGCACTGGCAGCCAAAATCAAAAAAGGTATCGCCCATGCAAGTGGAGACCAGAAAACACTCAAACCGGAAATCATACCGAGCAGGAGGACCACCAGATACCACTCAGGCATCAGGAGCATCGAAAGCAGCGTCCCGTGTGCAGGTTCATAGATCGACTGAAACGGAGCCAGTCCCCAACTTCCCTGATAGACGCGACTGCGGGAAGAGAACAGTGCTCTGGTAAGACCCGGGCCGTAAATCCGCCCGGCCCACGGTATATGTCCCGCGCTGTTGAATTTCTCCGGCCACTTCTTCTCAAGCATCGCTTCGGCCTTTCCGTAGCCCTTCTGCTGTTTCAAGTAGGTACGAAACGAAACTCTTCGATGGTGCCAGACGACAGCAGACGGGTGGAACCCAATCTTCCAGCCACGGTCAAGAAGTCTCCAACACAGGTCCACGTCATCGCCGGCCACTCTGAACTGTGGGTCGAATCCGCCAACAGCTTCCAGACTCGATTTCCAGAAAGCCATGTTGCAACCCGGGATGTGTTCGGCCTCCGAATCTGACGTGAGGACGTGCGTCGGACCGCCCGGTGAGAGCGCGATGCATTCAGCGGCCCTGCCGTCCTCGGATGGCAGGATATTCGGTCCCCCCACACCACAAACGTCCTTTGTGAGAAAGGTATGCGCGATATAGTGCAACCAGTGTGGATCCGGATACGCGTCGTCGTCCATGAAGGCAACGATCTCTCCTGTCGCGGCATTCAAACCCGTATTCCGAGCGTTACTCAGCCCCCTATTTGAGGTGGTGATAACCTGAAAAGCGTATTCCCCAACGATCATCTCCGTCTTGTCGGTCGAACCGTCGATGACGACGATAACCTCGTAATCAGGATATTCGAGCCGTTTAAGACCATCCAGCGTATCCCGGATCGTGGGGGCCCCGTTCAGGGTGCACACAACAACAGATACCTTCGGCCAATCTTTTTCCGGTTTCAACGGGGCGTCGGCCATAGCCCGACTCACGGAATCAAGCGCGGGTTTGGGACGTCTGTCCCGGGTCGTCAAACCGAAAGCCCAGTCGTCTATTTCCTGGCCGCCGCGGTACCATTCGTCTGTCCACTTATAAACGAATACACCGGCACACCCTGCCGCATAAGATGTCTGGATCTGCCATTCCAGCGATTCAGCCTGCTGTCTCTCACCGTTGCGCATGCTGTCCAAACCGATTTCTGTCATCACCAGAGGCCTGTCTCCAGTCAGGTTCTGAATCCGTGCCAGATAGGCTTCGAGTCTGTCCCTGCTTTCCAGAAATATGTTGAATGATGCAAAATCGAGGAAAGGAAGCTCAAGAAACTCTGTAGTCGGATAATTGACGTATGTAATCAATCCTTCGGGATCGATATCCTTTACCTCCTCATACATCTCTCTCAGAAACCTCTGGATGGACTTCCTGCCGTGCCAGCGTACGATTTGAGCTGGTATTTCATTTCCGATCGCGACTGCAAGAATGGCGGGATGTCCGGCGCACGGTTTAAGTTGTTGGCGCGCCCGGGACCGGATTCTTCTGGCGCCTCGCCGGTCGTTGAGAAAAGCGATGTGCTGTTCCCACGGTAGTCCGATCAGGACCAGGAGCCCTGATCTCCAGGCCAGATCCAGCAGCCAGGATGGCGGCACAGTATACGTTCTGACAGCATTTAGACCTGCAGCTGCCATGCAGGTAAAGTCCAACTCGACTGTCTCAGGATCCGGAAACAGATCGCCATCCTGATTGGGCCGGAACGTCCCGTAGGTTACACCTCGAATATACTTTTTCGTGGAACCGGAATAGATGAATTTGCCCTGTACCCGTGGCCGATCGAGTGAAAGGCCCACACTCCTCGACAATCCGTCGCCAGAGGCCTCTGACTCGATCGTATCGAGATATTTCGTCTTGAGGGATGGTAGCGCTTCGGTCATGGGGGGGATAGCTCTTATTCGGGTACATTTACTTTCCATCGACGAATCCGTGCCGGGGCGACACGACCGAGCAACGGCTCGTCGGAACTGTGGGATCACTCGGGACAGAATCGAATATCTACAACCTTTGACGGGTTAATCCGAATATATCAGTACTGGTAACGAGCTTTTTGGCGATATTTGCGCCCGATACACGGCTTTCCCTTTCAATCACATCGGATCCATTTCATCGAGCCTCACCTCTTGAAGGATCCAAACTACTGTTTATCGTATTAATCGCCGTCAGAACAAATTAAAACGTCAAATACTGGCACGCAGTTCCGACAGCCGCGAAATCGCTCATGAATCGACCTGAAAATAGCAAGTGGCGAATCGAAGCTCAGCTGTTCGCAGTCGTTCTGATGTGGGGCCTCAACTTCGTCGTGATGAAGCTGATCCTCTCGGTAATGCATCCGCATGTAATGAACGTATTCCGAGTGCTGGCCGCCGGAAGCGTCCTGGGCGTCCTCTTCTTCCTTGAACAACGTCGCAAAGGCGAACGCTTCTTTGAGCCTCTGCGGCGCTGGCCTTTCGAGATCATCCGTATCGGGATCGTGGGATGGGCGGCTTATCAGATCGCGTTCTCCATCGGCCTGAACAACACGACGGCGGGCTCGGCTGCGATTATCATGGCCAGTGTACCCCTCTGGACGGCGCTTCTGGCCTATCTGATGCGACTCGAGAGGCTGAATCTGTTCGTATGGGTCGGCCTCATAATCTCGATATTCGGTACGGGTATCGTCGTTCTATCCGGAGAGCAGGAGATCGCGCTGGGATCAGAGTTTCTGTTCGGCAACCTGATCATGATTCTGGCAGCATCTCTCTGGGGAAGCTATACGGTGTTGACCAAGACGCTCATAGACCGTGTCTCTCCTCTCGGACTTACAGTCCTTGCCCTCCTCATCTCAGTGCCCGTTATGTTGGTGGTCTCCATTCCCTACTGGGAAACGGTGGACTGGTCTAAGGTCAACTGGGTGATCTGGATCGCTCTCGGCTTCTCCGGCTCTCTGTCGACCGGAATTGCGATCGTTTTCTGGAACAGCGCCGTTAAACAACTCGGGGCCTCCCATACCGCCGTATACAACAATGTCGTCCCGCTCATTGCGCTGATCGCCAGCTTCTTCTTCCTCGGTGAGAAAATAATGCTCGGACAGATTCTGGGGGGTACGTTTACTATCGTCGGTCTAGTCATTATGCGTCGCGGGCACACCGGAGAATGAGAACGGAATCGTGCCCGGCGCATTAATGACACATTTCAGGCCTCATACACGAAGGATTCCGGATTGATCGAGCCGACACTCAGCCTCCGACCATGGTAGCACGAACATTTACCAGACTTTCCCTTCTGGCTACGCTCGCAGTCGGATCTACGACGTGCGAGGTGTTCGCGCAAAGTCAGGTCTTCGACGTCGCCCCGCTTCAGTTTGTCGGCCAGGTTCGTCGCGCGTCCACTGATGACTTCAATCAGGTCGTGGCCGGCATTCATCGAGCGGTACCGGTCGCTTATCTCCTCCCTCAGGTCACCCCTGACAGCTATTTCGAGGTGCTCAGGGCCATCGTAGGATCGCGATTCACGGACCACGGAGAACGTGCTTTTCGCTTCAGGGCGACCGGCCTGAAATTCGAGATCCAGAAGTCGCCCTGGGCGGCTGGATTAACGATTGCGGACTATGATGCCTCAGGCCTGGACGACATGAATGCCGACTGGTTGGGACTCTTAGTCGGATCCGGTTTCGACTTCGGTTCCGAAACAAACCGAATCGTGATTCGCGCCCTCTTAGGCGGCTCGTTCAATTCCCATCGCTTTGGAGAGGATGTATTTCCGGATTTGGGCGAAAGAGCTGATAATTCCAGACACGGTGTTGCGTACCGGGCTGGATTGCATGGCGGAATTTTTCTGGAGAATCGACTCAGCCTGACAGCCAGATATGATTTGGGACGTCACTCCTCTTCCAAGGATCTGAGGCGAGTGATCCTTGAGGCGGATCTGGCATACCGCGCTACCGATCGACTGACGTTCGTCGGTTCATTCTCCTTCGAAGAAGCCTCTCTCGGGAAAGCATCCGGGCGTCGCAGGGCTTTCGGCTTCGGCGTCAGATATAATCGAGGGGAGTTGCTCTATTAGGCAGAACAAGGGCCCGTCTAGGCCGCCCTTTCCTCGACCTTACGCTCGAACTCCCGTCTTATTTCCTCCAATCTCGGAGCACCGCCAGAGAGGATTCTCCAGGCCTCCGGGACTATGCGGGAGACGGGGTTATACAAATTGGACTCTTCAATCGCCTTCGGCCCGGGGAGCTGGACGTAACTTATGGCCAGGAATACGAGGCTCATGACAATACCCGCCTTGATGGCGCCGACTGCTCCGCCTGCAGCGCGGTTTAAACCACCCAGATGAAGCGTCTTTATGGCCGCATCGGCCGATCTGGCGACGAGCGAACTCGCGATCATGACACCCAGGAAGATTGTGGCGAAGGCAACGAACGAGCCGAGACCCTGTGTGATCCCGAGACCGGTCTCGACGACCATGCCCAGCCCATCCATGAACGTGGCGGCCAGAACGACAGCGAGTACAAGGCCTGCAAGACGCGTCGCCTGACGGACGAAACCCGCCGACCATCCTCTCGCGATCCCCAGTGCCAGAACGATCAGTATTACGATATCGAGAATTCCCATTTCCGAAGGCTACATTGGATTCTATTTCACGATGTCAACAATTCGCGTACAAGCGATTGAACCACTTTGCCATCAGCTTTTCCGCGAAGACGTTGCATGGCCGGGCCCATCACTCGGCCCATGTCCTTCATTGACGAGGCCTGAACATCTGCAACGATGGCCTCTACCTCCTTACGGATCTCATCCTCCGAGAGTTGCTCCGGAAGATATTCTTTGATTACCTCCAGTTCTTCCCTCTCCGTGACCGCCAGATCTTCCCTGCCTGCGTTCTCGAACTGCTCCATCGAATCGCGGCGCTGTTTGGCCTGTTTTTGCAGAACAGCCATCGCCTGCTCCTCCGAAAGTTCGGCTTCGCCGCCGCGTCGCTCGGCGATCTCCTTTTCAAGAAGGGCCGCGCGTAACAAACGAATCGTGCGGAGACGCACCTTATCTCTGGCGCGCATCGCCTCTTTCAGATCCTGATTTAACTGCTCAGTCAGCATTTATTGATTACCCGGCTTTCACTGCCCCGTATGGTCCTAGATACAAACAATCCGGACTCTTAGTATCGGACTCGACTGAAAAAACAAAAGCACCCGAACGATTAAGCCCAGTGCCTGTTTTCAATCGTAAACGCCCCGTCGTTAACGCCCGTATGCCTCAAAAGATGAGCCGCACGGCAAACACGCCGAGCCCCATCTGCATGGCTCCGAGAGACACGCCGGACAAGACGTCCAGACGGTGTATCGCGCCCCTGAGCTCCGGATTTCCGGTCTGCTCATATTTCGCATAGCGATTGTTCGCTTTCGTTTTGAAATGGATGGCCAGGACCCCAGCAGTTACAGCGGTGCCCATGGCCACGTAGTCGATCCACCTCCGCCGATTCGAGCCCACGTTCAGGGAAACTTCCGAGGCCGATTCCGACCCAACAGGTTCTAGAGCAACCAGATGATGGTTCCAGAGTGCCGAACCCGGCCTGATTCGCCTGGTCAGGAAATCGGCACGATCGAAAATAAATTCGCCGGACTGTGGATCTTGAGTGCTGTATACGACCGGGGTTTCCCCAAGCAGCGTCCGCCGCACTCCGTCTGACAGATAGACCGACGCATTCGAGGGGATTGACTCCAGACCGTAATAGTATGGAAATGTCATTACGAGTCGGATCGTGTCCGTTCGAATCCAATCGATCGGTACAGATCGAATAATTGCGGGGATCGCCCACGCAT
>JACZYK010000356.1 GCA_022571135.1 Bacteroidota bacterium | reverse complement strand
GAACTCGCGCAGTCCGAACGGATTGCTGTCGACCGAAGGAATGGCGACCCGGGCGGTCGACATCCTCGTCCCGGTCGGCGGCGGCGGCACCTCCGTGACTGCGCTAATTTCGGTGCCGTGGTAATTGATGCGCAACCGAAATACGTCGCCTGTTTCGACCACGAGATCGTCTCCCGTATAGTGATAATTGCCGTCGTCTCCGCGGGAGGCCAACTCGTACGTCACGCCGCTTTTTTCGAGTCGCACCACGGCGTCGGTTACAGGTATCCGGGCGGGGTCTTCGACGCTCAGGAGAATCGTTGTCGACAAATTGATATCGTCCACATCTTCGCCCGCAAAGAGGAAGGCTTCCACGACGAGAAGATCCTCGGAATCACTCGTACCCACGCTATCGCAGGCCCCAAACAGGCACGTGCAACAGAGAACGAACGGAATAAAGGGCTTCATGATAATCTGCATTTTTGGTTTCCGGGATTCCGTTATAGGTCGACTCGGACGGACAGGTTGGGGGTAAAGCCGAGAAACGACACGTCGGTGGTTACCATGGGCGATTCGGAGAGGTCAAATTCCTTGTACCAGACGTTCGTTTGGTTATAAACATTGAAGACCGAAAGGCCGATGTCGATCCGGGAGGTTTTTATGTCAAACTTATAGTGTACCGCGGCATCGAGACGGTGGTAGGCGGGCAGTCGTTCGCCGTTTTTCTCGCCTACATGGATAAAGCTCTGTTCGGAGCCGTCGAGGAGCGTGATGAAGTACTGTGAATCCGGGGATGTGTACGGCTTTCCGGTCGCAAATGTCCACGTTGCCGAGAGCGTCCATCTGCGCATATTCAGACTGTTAACGAGTTTCAGTTCGTGCGTCTGATCGTGCAGAGCCGGAAATGCTTCTCCCCCGTTCAGACCGGGGAACGTGTGCTCCACATTGGCCAGCGTATAGCTGATCCATCCCGAGTACGTGCCTCGTTTCTTCTGTAGCAGGACTTCAAGTCCACGGGCAATTCCGTCTCCGGTGAAAAACAGTTCGTCCGCTTCGACACCGAGACCTTCCCGGCCTACAGCCGGGGTTCTCTGGAAACGAAGAGAAAACTCGGTAAGGCCCGAAATATCCTTGTAATACGACTCGACGTCCAACAGCCAGTCGGGCGTTTCGTAACTGGCTCCCAGCACATAATGGGTGGACCCGGTGACGCCTACCGAACTGCCGTCTGCAAGCAGCCAGAAGTCGCGGGCGCCTTCGGTCACATTTTCATTCACTACCCGGGCGATGAACTGGTTGTAGCGTCCGAGGGCGCCTTTTATCGAGATCCTGTCCGACAGGCCTACATTCACCGATATGCGCGGCTCAACGTACAGCTTCTCGAACTGGTCATAGTAGACGGAACGAACGCCAGCGGTCACATTGAGTCGATCGGAAGGTTTCCAGCTGTTCTGAGCATAAAACGCAGCCTGGAGCGCCTCATCTTCCCGGTTAAGGATCGAGAGAGTGTCGTCTCTTACGAAGTCGTACGTAATGTCCAATCGCGTGAGCTGAACGCCGAAATCGAGCTTGTTTCGCTGCGAAATCTGCCATTCGTTGTCCAAACGGAAAGAAAAGTCGTTGACACGGTTGTCTTCCACCGTGCCGAAATTCCTCGTAAACGAGACCGTGTCGGTTTCCGCATCCCGTCTTTCAATGAACGTATTGCGGTCGAACTCGCTGAAATACTGCGAATAGGCGATGAGAGCGTTTGTGAACAATCGGGGGCGCCACTGTCTCGACCATTTTCCGCTGAATCCGATGTTGCCCCATTCGGTCAGATCGAGCAGACTGTTGAATACGCTGGCACTGTTCTGTCCGCCGGCCGCCACGCTGCGCGACTGATCGCGGGATTTATCGAGATGATCCTGCCCGTTGTAAAAACTGATGGACAGTACGTCGATATCGCTCGGACGAAACGTCAGTTTCCCGTTCAGATCATAGAAATAGAAATCGGGTTGGACGAACGCCTGCTGGGGATTCCTGAACCCGCCCCCCAAGGCGCCTCCGCCCCGGCGCGCACCAAATCCTCCTTG
>JACZYK010000355.1 GCA_022571135.1 Bacteroidota bacterium | reverse complement strand
CGGGAATTATTTCGTTCCGCTGCAGATCGGCGCTCCGGACATGGCGTTTCCGAAGCTGAATATGGCCAGCTACTGGGCATTTGTGGCAGGCGGCCTCGTGATGCTGGCCAGTTTCTGGGTCCCTGGCGGCGCGGCCAAATCAGGGTGGACGTCGTACCCACCCCTGGCTAATATCGAGACGATGGGCCAGACGATGTGGCTCATCGGAATGTTCTTTCTCATAACGTCGTCGCTGCTCGGGGCCATCAATTTCATTACGACGATTATTCAGCTGCGCACCGAGGGCATGACCTATCTGCGCATGCCATTTTTCGTTTGGACCCAACTCGTTACCGCATTCCTTCTTCTGCTCGCTTTTCCTCCGCTTGAAGCCGCGGCCGTGCTTCAGCTCTTCGATCGTGTCGTCGGGACTAGTTTCTTCCTTCCATCCGGGCTCGTTGTCAGCGGTGAGGTATTGGATGTCAGTGGAGGGGGAAGCCCGTTGCTCTGGCAACACCTGTTCTGGTTCCTGGCGCACCCGGAAGTGTATGTCCTGATTCTTCCGGCTATGGGAATCGTTACCGAGATCATCGCCAACAATATTCGCAAGCCGCTCTGGGGCTTCAAACTGATGGTCTATTCCCTCTGTTTTCTGGGTATCATGTCCTTCATCGTCTGGGCCCATCACATGTTCATCACAGGGATGGGGACCTCGCTCAGCGCTTTTTTCCAGGTCACGACGATGATCATATCCATTCCGTCGGTCGTGATATTGTCGGCTCTATTCCTGTCGCTATGGGGAGCGTCAATTAGGTATACGACGCCCATGATGTTTGCCCTCGCCTTCCTGCCCATGTTCGGTCTGGGGGGGTTGACGGGATTGCCTCTCGGCCTGGCGCCTACGGATATCCCGCTGCACGACACCATGTATATAATCGGGCATTTCCACTACCTCGTTGCGCCGGGTACCATCATGGCGCTCTTTGCAGGGATCTACTACTGGTACCCGAAAGTCACGGGAAGAAAGCTCAACGATTTCTGGGGCCGGATTCACTTCTGGGGTACGCTTGTCTGCATGAACGGTATCTTCCTGCCCATGTTTGTTCAGGGACTTGCAGGCGTATCCAGACGACTTTATGACGGTGGAGCCATCTATGAATTCGCCGAAGGCGTCGTGCAGTACAACGAGATGATGTCCATTTTCGCCTGGGTGTTGGCACTCTTCCAGATTCCGTTCATCATCAACTTCTTCTTCAGTATTCGGCGCGGCAAAAAGACGGATGAGAATCCCTGGCGGGCTACGACGCTGGAGTGGTCGGCCGCACCAACCCCTCCGATCCCCCACGGAAATTTCGAACAGGTCCCGGTCGTGTACCGGGGTCCCTACGAATACTCCGTACCCGATGCCGATACCGACTTCACTCCACAGAACCAGCCGTAATACGCTCTGGCGATGGACATTCCGTATACGATAAAAGCCAGACCAGATACCGGCGTCAATAACGCCAAACTCGG
The DNA here is from genome assembly GCA_022571135.1 of Bacteroidota bacterium. Taxonomy (GTDB): domain Bacteria; phylum Bacteroidota; class Rhodothermia; order Rhodothermales; family UBA10348; genus JACZYK01. The sequence goes on along the minus strand of JACZYK010000355.1, from coordinate 563 downwards.
TATTTGGCTTTTCCTTGCCTCCGAAATCATGTTGTTCGGAGGGCTATTCTCTTCTTATGTCTTCCTTCGCCTCGGTGCTCCGGAGTGGCCGGGCATGATGGCGGGACATGTGTATGAACGCGCCTCGGACGTACTGAACGTGCCGCTGGCAGCGCTCAATACGGTGATTCTGATCGCATCCAGCATAACGATGGTCATGGCGTGGGCGTCCCTGATGATCGACCGGTTTGACCGCTACCGCCTGTACATGGGGCTCACGATTCTACTGGCATTCGGCTTTCTGGTCGTGAAAGGATTTGAATACGGCTCGAAGTTCTCCCACGGATTGGTTCCGGCCGAGTCGACTTTTCTCGGGATCTACTTTGTCCTTACGGGCATTCACGCGCTTCACATTGTCGGGGGGATCATCGTGAACGCATATTTCTGGGGACCGGGGGCCAAGCTGTGGAAGACGAACCCGGAGTATTTCCGTAACCGGATCGAGGTCGCGGGCCTGTACTGGCACTTCGTCGACATCGTCTGGATTTTTCTGTTTCCGACCATCTACCTCCTCTAGGCCATGG
>JACZYK010000354.1 GCA_022571135.1 Bacteroidota bacterium | reverse complement strand
TGTCATGCTTTTAGGTATGATATTATGGATACGCTGGCTCGGGTACTTCAACGTTTCGGCTGCCGGAGACCCGTCCTAGTCTTCCATAAACCATGTAATCGATAAATTGGATTCCGTATGAGCCCGACCATCGCCATAGCGGGTGGGTACACGGCAGGTCATCTGACACCCGGATTTGCGATTGTGCAAGAGTTCATGAACCGAAGTGTCTCGACAGAGTGTCTGTTTATCGGATCGGGAAGCGGACCGGAGAGGCGTATTGTTGAAGCTGAGGGAATCCGTTTCTGCTCGATTCCAACAGCGCCATTCTCATGTGGGGGAACGGTTTCGAAGGCGAGGGCGATCGCCGTTATTCCTCGATCCGCATCGCGAGCGGCTGCTATTCTCAGGAGCAACCGCGTCACCGGATTGGTTTTGCTCGGTGGACACACATCCGTTGGACCCGCAATAGCTGCGCTTCGCTTCTCGATTCCCATCTATATCATCGAACCGAACGCTTCGTTTGGTCTGGCCAATCGCCTGTTCGTCCGATTCGCCGAATGTATTTTCATTGGGGACCTGTATGCCGATACGGTTGGGAATCCTAATATGCTGCGGATGTATGCGACCGGTGTACCCGTTAGAAACGAAATTCGGACCCTTCATGGCCGGAAGAAAGATCCCCCCATACATTCTCGCCCGGTCCGCATTCTGATTCTGGGTGGTTCTCTCGGGCACGGGGGATTGAACATGAGAATTCCGGCGGTATGTCGGTTTCTGGCCGACCAGGGGATGTCTCTGGACGTGCACCACCAGTGCGGCGTCGGAGCGGATACGGGGCAGTTGACGAAGTCCTACGAAGATCTAGGACTCAGGGCAAGAGTGTCAGACTATATCGGGGAGATACATCTGGCTTACTCGGAAACGGATCTCGCTATTACTGCGGCTGGTGCGATCACCCTGTCCGAACTCGCGTGCGCCGGAATTCCAAGTGTGATTATTCCGCTGTCCGGGGCGGCCGCGTCCCATCAGAAAGAAAATGCCAGAACTTACAGCCGTAGGACAGGCTCACCTGTAATTTTAGAGAAGGATCTATCAGGACCGACATTGTATGCGTGCATCTCTGACCTTATTGCTGATCCGGCTCTCTGGAATGCAAGAAGTCAATCCATGTATGATGCCGCGCGACCGGACGCGGCGGGTCTGATATGCAAATATCTGTTACGCGAACATTAAGACGTTCATGCAATCTGTGATGCGCAGTGGTCAATCGCTTCCTGAAGCACTCAAGTATTCGACACTGTGGAACGCGGATCGGAATACGCCGGCGATCGATGCGCACCGAGCCAGGATTGCTGCCCCCGGTGGGAACTTTCACCAATCGGCTGGTCGCGACCGTACTTCTGTCGCGTCAGATAGATCAGCTCGTCGCTCGAGAGCATCTCTGAGCGACGCACAGATCCTTCAATCCTACCTCTGGCGCGACGGGAGATCAAAGTCGACTTCCGTGACAAGAAGACGCTGCTCGGGCTTGGGTCACCCAGGTCCGGACCCGCTTGGCCATAGAATGGGTCAGTACTCTTATCGTCTTCGCCTGTGCATTACTCCTTCTCGCCGTCGGCCGGAACAGCCCGCTCCATAGGCCACTGCCACGTCTTGCCTGGCAGCGGCCCCATACAAAGCGAGAGAGCGTGCGCATCACGACGCCGCAGGCGATTAGCCTCCTGCGTGCTGACATTTGGTCCGAATCTCTCGGTATCTCGAATAAAAACAGCTTCGTTATACGAGGGACCCATTCAGCGAAGCCGCTTTTATCAGAGACGCCGTACTTTACGCCTCAGTATAGCCGAACACGAACCGATGGCACGGCCATCGTGAGGGAGAAATTGATCGCGGCTTGATCGGACAGACGACCGCCCGCGCAGGGTACCTCTACGATCAAGTACTAACTTCTACGCCCGTTTAGAGGAGGATTGCCATGGACGCTCTTGCCGACATACTAAGTTCCATTCTTGAAAACCCTTGGAGTCAGTCGTTGGGGATCTTCATCCTTTCACTGGTGCTGACTCTCGTCGCGCGCCTGATCCTACGATA
>JACZYK010000353.1 GCA_022571135.1 Bacteroidota bacterium | reverse complement strand
GTCCCCCCTGCCAGATCCACTTGTAATCGCGCCGATCTGGGTGACCGTCTCAGTCCGGTTCCCGAAGCCTTGAGAACCGCTTCCTTCAGGGTCCAACACAGAAACAGCTTGTGATTCCTGTCCAGAGGTAGTTCTTCGATGGCGGCCTTCTCGTCCTCATGCAGGATGTAGTCGAGCAGCGACTGGGGCTTTTCGACGACGAGTTCTATATCCACACCGACGGGGCGATCAGATACTATCGCCACAGCCCGTTTTCCACTGTGTGCGATAGATATGTGGAGATCTGATCCGTCTACGACGACACGACCATCATTCCACACCGACAGCGGAACGACGGCGGGATCTACGTGGAGGCTCCCTGCGAGCAGCCTGCGGACGGTGATCCGTCCCAGGGTGAATGAACGCCTTCTTGCACGACTGCGCATCCCGGACAGACGGTCGATTTCCTCCGGTGAAAGAATACGTCTCCAACACTCTTCTATGTCCTCGTCATATTCGAGTTGGAGAAGAGATATATCGTCCGGGAGTTGCACACACGTATGCGTTAACAGGGCCTTGTACCGCAGAGGGCGACAGACCCTGTCCGCCACCTCAACAATTGATGTAATGTCAACCGAAAGATCTATCGGGCGCCTTCGAAGTTGCCGGCAACCTGATCCCAGTCGACCAGATTCCAGAAAGCTGCGATATAGTCCGGCCTCCTGTTCTGGTATTTCAGATAGTAGGCGTGTTCCCATACGTCGAGTCCCAATAGCGGCGTATCGCCGGTCATATAGGGACTGTCCTGGTTTGCCGTGGAATATACGCTCAGTTCATCGCTGTTTGTCCTGACCAGCCACGCCCAGCCACTTCCAAAACGTGTTCCGGCGGCTTTAGAAAAGGCATCCTTGAATGCATCAAATGAACCGAAGGAGTCTTGGATGGCCGTGGAGAACGCACCGGTCGGTTCGCCTCCTCCATCGGGAGACATGATGCTCCAGAAGAGGCTGTGGTTTGCGTGACCGCCTCCGTTATTTCGGACGGCCGTATGAACCTCGACCGGCGTCGCATGCAGGTTTCTGAGCAGGTCGGGCAATGATTTGCCGGCGAGATCGTCGTGTCCTTCCAGCGCAGCGTTCAGGTTGTTCACGTAACCCTGGTGATGCTTTCCGTGATGTATCTGCATCGTCAGCATGTCGATGTAAGGTTCCAAGGCGTCGTGCGCATAGGGGAGATCCGGGAGAGTATGAGACATGGGATTCTGGTTTTTTGTCAATGATGTTTCGGCACCACGACCTGCGGCTATCTACCGAAAGCCATCTGACCCGAGTCGAAAAACGATCCGGTCAGTTCAATAAGACCCGGTGCCAGTCCGAGTACGATCAACAAGACAACACAGAGCACGAGTACGGCGGCTGCCATTCCGGGTACATCAAACGTTGCCCTGGACGCGGCCGTATCCGGTTCAGGGGTTATCATGAAGAATACGACCAGGACCCGAAGATAATAAAAAGCGGACACGGCGCTCGTCAGTACACCCGCGATCGCCAGCCAGACCAACCCGGCGTCGATGGCTGGAGCAAATACGGCGACTTTTCCGAAAAATCCTCCCAGGGGCGGAAATCCTGCCAGGCCGAACATGAAAAACGCCATAGTCCAGCCAAGGAGAGGCTTGCGATAGCCCATGCCGGCCAGAGAATCCAGATCCTGCTCGGCTCCCTCCTTTCCGTCCCATTCCAAGAGGGCGCTCACCCCGAAAGCTCCGATATTCATAACCGAGTAGACGAGCAGGTAGAACAGGGCCCCCGCATAGCCATCCGTCGTTCCGGCCGCGAGGCCGACCAGGATATATCCCGCATGTGCCACAGACGAATAGGCCAGCATTCGCTTGAGGTTTTTCTGGGCGAGTGCAATCACGTTGCCCACTACCATCGTTATGAGGGCGACGATGGCCAGGACCCCGCTCCAGTGTTCGGCCGGAAGTGCATAGTAGAGAACCAGGATGAGCGAGGAGAAGGCGGCGGCTTTGGATGCCACCGACATGAAACCTGTTATAGGCGTGGGCGCTCCCTGGTAGACATCCGGAGTCCACATGTG
>JACZYK010000066.1 GCA_022571135.1 Bacteroidota bacterium | reverse complement strand
AGACAATCTCGGTCCCGTCGTATACGGTAAACGCGACGCTCTTGCTTTTCCACAAAGCGGTTGAGAAGGTGCTAGGGGAGCAAGCGAGCAAAATTGCTTCGTTGGTACAAGTGCTTCATGGAAAAGGAGAAACTGTAGGCAACTCGGCTGCGCGCAATGGCGACTATGATATGATAAGCTTCACCGGCGGCACAGAAACCGCGGCCAAACTTCGCAAAATTTGCGCCCACAGAAACAAGCGGCTCCATATAGAGTCCGGCGGACACGCGGCAATAATTGTGCTGGATGACTTTGATCTTGAAAAAGCGGCGGATGAAATAGTGCTTGCCGCATTCGGAGACGCGGGCCAGAGATGTACCAGTACCAAGGTTGTCTTCGCGCAGGACACGATACGCGATCGCCTACTTGAGCTTGTGATACAACGCGCGAAGAAGCTCCGCATTGGAGACCCGACAAACGTAGAGACAAAGATAGGCCCTATTATACATGAGGAAGCGTTTAGGCATATAATTCATCAAGTAGAGGAAACGAGGCGTCAGCTGGCAAGATTTCCAGATCTTGGATGCATGGGTCTTGTGGATGAGGAGGCCGGTATCGATGCGGCGATAAGCGCCAAGCTCCACACTGATAGAATATCTACGCAGTTGGGTTTCTCATATACTCCGACAGGCGAGACTGTCCCCGTTGCATCGGTTAGAATCAGACTTTAGACCTTACTCGAATTAATCCGCGCACCATTGAGCACTGCTGCGCGGAGTAACGAACGTCTTCGTATACTTGATTTGTACGAGAGCCGGAGCGTTCTTGCTCCTCGTCGTTCAATCCACGCTGCCGTGAACGATCGACTCGTCCTGGAATCCGGAACCGATCCGAACCTAAATCCCAGACATTCTATGCCCTGGTACAAGCGGCTGCACTGGCAAATTATTATTGGGCTTATTCTGGGCGTGATATACGGGGCGATCGCTGCTGCCAGTGGATGGGGCACGTTTACGAGGAACTGGATCTCCCCTTTCGGGACTATCTTCCTGAATCTGCTGAAGTTGATTGCGGTCCCTCTGGTACTCGCGTCTCTAATTACGGGCGTAGCATCGCTATCAGACCTGAAGAAGCTGTCCCGGATCGGAGGAAAGACCATTGCGATATACATAGGGACAACGCTCATTGCGCTGATCATCGGTTTGATTCTGGTGAACACGCTCCAACCCGGTTCCACCGTGCCGGATGAAATGCGTCTCCAGCTTCAGGAGACGTATGAGGACGAAGTCGCCGTGCGGACCGAGGCGGCGGAGACGGCGAAGGAACGCGGGCCGCTTCAGCCGATCGTCGATATGGTTCCGGACAACATTTTTATGGCTACGACCGCCAATCGGAACATGCTGAAGGTGGTGTTTTTCGCCATCTTCGCGGGCATCGCACTGATTATGGTACCGAAGGAGAAGGCAAACCCTCTCATACGTTTCTTCGAAAGCGTCAACGAGATGGTCATCAAAATGGTCGAATTGATCATGATTATGGCGCCGATTGGTGTATTCGCGTTGTTGGCGGACGTCATCACGTCCATCGCGAAAGACGATCCGAGCCAGATCGTAACCCTGCTCTCCGCGCTCGGATTTTACAGCATCGTGGTCCTTCTCGGTCTCATTCTCCATATGATTTTGGTCTATACGAGTCTGGTGTACTTCCTGACGCCTATCAAAATCAAGGATTTCTTCAGGGCGATGATTCCGGTGCAGCTCGTCGCATTCTCGACGTCGTCGAGCGGCGCGACCCTCCCCATTACCATGGAGGTGGTGGAAAAGGAGATCGGAGTCTCCGAGGAGGTTTCCTCGTTCGTACTCCCGCTCGGCGCTACGATCAACATGGACGGAACGGCACTGTATCAGGCGGTGGCAGCGGTCTTTATTGCCCAAACCCTGGGTATGGGGCTGGACCTGGGCGCGCAATTGACCATTGTGTTCACGGCTCTACTGGCTTCCATCGGGACGGCGGCTGTGCCGGGTGCCGGAATCGTGATGCTCATCATTATTCTCGAATCGGTTGGAGTTCCCGCGGCCGGGATAGCGCTCATTCTGGGTGTGGATCGAATCCTGGATATGTGCCGAACCGTGACGAATGTTACGGGAGACGCGACTATCGCGACGATTGTCGCTTCGAGCGAGAACCAGTTGGACCTGAGCGTACTGGCGGTCAAGGCCGCGTAACGTCAGGCGAGACTCACAAGTGTCTATGTGTCTGCCGTAATGATCGAGATCAGCCGGCCGAGACTGACGGAGATGACTCGTCTCGTTATGATCCATCTCAGGAGGTCTCTATTGTAATAATGATACGGAATAGCCGGGTGTCTCAAAAAAAATATCGGCATTACATGGCAATAAGAGGCACTTTTGTGCGTGAGTACGCCGCGCAGTTGATTTTGGTACGATCTTCGACGTAGCAGCCGGCAGTTCATTGCCATGCTGCAATCCCATTGGGTTTGAACCTCCTGGAACCGGTGCGCGGCAGATCTCACAAGATCTGCCAGATCCCGTAAACCCTCGAGTGTGCTACATCATCCCTCATGATGTGTACGAATCCCTCCAGATGCTCCCTACCCCTCAGGGAGCGTCTGACCCCTCTGGTCTCTTTTCTCTCTCAGAGCTAGGGACCAGACTTCTGGATGAGTCTCCTTGGTGATTCCCTCAACACAGACGGCTCTGCCGCGTCGATCGCGGCAGAGCCGGCTCATCCAGCTTGGGAGAATTTACCTGCGGTCTCATCTGCGATGGGTCCCCGGAGAGTCGATGGCCTTCGGCTGTCTCGTGCGATCCCCATCCTCTCGCAAAAGAGAAAGTCCGACCGTGAAGGACACGGTAGGGCTTTCCGGTGCTTCAAACCGAAGCGCGCTTGGGAGGATTCGAACCCCCGGCCTCTGGAACCGGAATCCAGCGCTCTATCCAACTGAGCTACAAGCGCAAAGGGGACGCAATATAGCGACTGACCTAAATCAGTACCAGAAACGACCGTGGTGGACTGGTAAAGTTTGTGAAAAACGGACGGACTTCGTCCGCAACGATAAATAACTGGACATACAGCTACACGTTGTACGGGCCGACGCACATGAAGCGTGTGTATCGACCGGTTCTTCATCCTTCACAGGTTATGACCGACAACGCGCTCATCAAGCAGTTCAAAGCAGACCCCGCCACCGGGTATTCATCGCTGCTGGATCGCTACACTCCCATCATCCTCCGAATGATAAGGCGGTTTCTGACCGATCCGGACGAGGTGATGGAAACGTACACGGCCATCTGCGAACGCATGCGGCACAACAATTTTCAAGCTCTTCGCCGTTTTCGGATCAACAGTGAACTGACTCCCTGGCTCAGCGTCGTTGTCGCCAATGCCTGCCGCGACCGATTCAGAAAATACCGCATGACGTCGATGCCGAATTCCGTTATTTCAAAGCTGGATGAGCGAGAGCGCCTGATCTTCAAGTACTACTATCAGGAATACATGCAGCACCAGGAAATCGTCGAAACGCTCCAGGGGCGCCACGGCATGTCTTGCTCCAGGGTCGACGTTAGCCGGGCAATCGCCCGAATCGACGACATGCTCTCTGTGAATAAGCGGTGGCATCTGCTAACGGCGCTTCGCGCCAATCGGCCGATGCTTTCACTCGAAGACCTGAACCTTGCAAGATTTCACCCGGGTGATCGAAAAACTTCGTACGACAGCATCGGTGAGGAAGACGAGGAAGAGATGCTGGTCACGCTGAACAAGGTGATTAAAGAGCTCGACACGGAAGACCAGTTGCTCGTTTCACTTCGATTCGAGCACGGTATGCGGGCCACTCAGATAGCGAAGGTCATGCAATTCGAGAATCACAAGTACGTCTATACAAGGCTACGGACGATCATAAATCGGTTGCGCCGCGAACTTGTCGATTAACCGACTGGCAAGTCTGCTCCCGGTCCGGTAACTCTTTCAGGCTCATCGCCGTAATCGTACCTTTCCACGGCGTATCCACACACGGAACCCCTGCCTCGCCGAATGACAGACGGAGAAACCGGAGCCACAGCGGCGCCCGCAATTCATCCTCAAAAATGGCTGATCGACGACTGGGAGGACTCGAATCCCATACCGCTCGCTGGTCTGCTGGAACGTAGTGGAATCCCGTCGTGGCTAACTGTTCTGGTCGGCCTCGTAATTGCGTTCATCCTTTTTCAGGGAATCAGCCTCGTCGTGATGCTCCTTCTTCTGGCCGCGAACGACGTGGCGCTCTCAGACCTGACCTCCGGTCTCGAAATTATTCTCGAACAGAATGCCCGGGAGTTGATCGTCGCGAACACGATCGGTCAGGTGTTCGGTCTGCTGATTCCTGCTCTCATCTTCACCGGCCTTCATACCACGAACCGCAGTGGTTTCCTTCGCTTCCGGGGTACGGACGTTCGTCTCGTTCTGCTATCCGTTTTCGGCCTTATTGCTCTTATCCCGGTGGTGCAATGGATAGGTGTCGTGTCGGACTCAATGCCCTGGCCGGATTTCATCCGCGAATTCGAGCAGGCACAGACGGACCTCATCGAGCGCGTACTTCTTCAGGATTTCGGCCTGATGTTCACGCTCTCGATGATGGCTCTGACACCGGCCTTCTGTGAGGAGATTCTATTTCGGGGGTATATACAGCGACAGGCCGAACGAAGCATGGGCGTCTGGGGAGGTATTCTCTTTTCCGGTATCATATTCGGTCTGTACCATCTCCGTATCACGCAGGCCATCCCGTTGGCCATGCTGGGAACGTATCTTGCGTATCTGACGTGGCGTTCGGGGAGCCTCGTTCCGGCGTTCATCGTTCATTTTGCAAACAATGCGTTCGCGGTCTTCATCGGGAAGTATGGTGCCGAGATCGTTGGATCCGAGGTCGATCTCCAGACGTTTCAATTTCCCTGGGCGGTCGTCGTGTCCGCGATCGTGGTTCTTGTCGGGGTGACGGTCGTATTTCATACCGTTGCGAAGCAGATGCTCCGTTCACGATTGTCCGATTCAACCAGGCCCCGGCTTAAGACCAAGGTTTCATGGCAGAAAATACCGTAGACGGGTGGATTACCGTATTCAACAGCGGAACGGACTACGAAGCCGAACTAGTCAGGGATCGCCTCGTGGACTCGGGTGTTCCCGCCGTCGTACTCACCCATCGTGACCATGCCTTCAACCTGACCGTCGGTGATCTGGCTCGCGTGCGAGTACTCGTGTCTCCGGAGCACAGGGTCGCCGCGCTGCGTATTTTAAATACCCCACCCGTCTCACTCGAAGACCTGGAAGCCGCGGCTCTTGCCGCCGATCCGACGATCGAAGAAGACGGTTCTGATGATGAGGAGGAATCGGACTGACCAGGTTGTCAGTCGCCCTCCGAGTCGAATAACAAATCACGAATGGCGTCGCCTTGGGCACTGGAATTACACGCATTCTGACGGCCGTAGTCGGAATTCCGATCATCGTTTTGTTCACGTATCTGGGAGGAGTCTGGTTCTGGGTGCTCGTGGCTCTGATCTCGATTCTGGCTCAGTTGGAATTATATGAGCTTCAGCGAAAGGCCGGCTGGAATCCACTCGTCGGTATCGGGGTGCTTCTCGGCCTGGCAATATTGCTCAGAGATTTTGTCGAGTGGTCCGAATCCGCCGTCCTGATACTACTTTTCGTTCTTCTGATATCCCTGCTTCAGACGGGGCCGCTGCAGAAACCGCTTCACCGAATTGCAGGAACTCTGATGGGGGTCGTTTATCCGGTGTGGCTGCTATCTTTTCTGGCCGTAATTCGTTCCGGTCTGGAACCCGCGCTTTCGTCCCGGGACGCCTTCGGGACCACGATGACGCTGATCGTATTGATCTGGGTGGCTGATACGGCCGCCTACTATACGGGCAAGTCGCTGGGAAGGCATCATCTCGCACCGACTATATCCCCCAAGAAAACCTGGGAGGGATCGATTGGAGGCGTATTAGGTGCATTCCTTGCGGCTGCAGCCGTCAAGCTCTTCGTCCTGGAGTTTCTTGGCTGGCTGGATGTCGGTGCGCTTGCCCTGATCGGTGGGGCCTGGAGTCAAGTCGGTGATCTGGTCGAGAGCACATTCAAGCGAGCCGCAGGGGTAAAGGATTCCGCCTCCATTCTTCCCGGACACGGAGGTATTCTCGACCGGTTTGACTCACTGATCGTCGCCGCTCCACTTTACTATCTGTATTTGTCGTACGTGATGGGCCTGTTATAGCCGCCCGGCTGGAACGTAGACAATCAACCGAGGTTATAATATTCGATCCGAGAAGATGAGTGGGGATTGATACGATGGGGCTGTTCGTACCCAGCAAAAAGGTTGGTATCAGACATTTTTCCTACGAGCCACGCTTCTATAATCCAGAAAAGGAAGATCAACTCAGGCGGCGTATGAGGATCATGAGCAAGGTGAGGCGTCGTCGCAACCCGCTCGGACTCGTCATCTTCTCGATACTGTTCATCATGGTACTCTACATCTATATGACTCTCATGTGATCCGGTCGGGCTCATTTGACATACTCCCCGCGACTGAAGGGGGGATTCTCCCATGGGCGCCCTCACAGCGTCCTCACCGGGCGGCTGGGGTACTATATCTCTAACGACGGAAAAACAGATCCAGGTATTTCCGACGGGGTCCCGTATGACGGCCACGGTTTTAGCCGTCCCCGTGACGCGTCGCGACGGCGCAAATTTACCTTCGGCCTATCGCCTTGCTTGGCGAAGAATTGGCTCCTCCCCTTGTCGAGGACCTGGATAACAACGCGCACAGCCTGAGAACCCAAAAGCAAGCAGTATGTACTATTCTTGAGAAGACAGACATTATTCTTCAAAAGTCTGAATGCACCCAGGCTCTTGCCGTGCGTCTCATACAGTTAAATTTAGACCGAGCTATGACCGCTGTTTGTCATAGGCTATCAACCCGAAATCATCCCCGTAACTGAAGGGGCTTTCTTCGGCCTCAGTCGTAAGGAGAAGCGTAGACGATTGTCTGAAATTTCCACTGAACAGGATCGCATCATTCAGGTGATGCCGGATAACCTGGCGAACAAGATCGCAGCAGGGGAAGTAGTCCAGCGCCCGGCGTCGGCCGTCAAGGAGCTGATGGAGAACGCGCTTGATGCCGGCGCTGAGCACATTGCCGTTCTCGTCAAAGGAGCGGGCAGCGATCTGATCCAGGTGAGCGATGATGGATGTGGGATGGGGGAGGAGGATGCTGTGGTCTCTTTCCAGAGGCACGCAACCAGTAAAATCCGTTCCCTCGAGGATCTCGAGACGATCCTCACGCTCGGATTTCGGGGGGAAGCGCTGGCCTCGATCGCAGCGATTGCTCAGGTTACCCTCACGACGAGCCGAAAGCACGATGACCATGGAACGAAAGTGGTCATCAACGGAGGTGATCTGGAATCCGTTCAGCCGATTGCAGCGTCCGCCGGAACTTCGGTCGCCGTCAGAAACCTGTTTTTCAACGTTCCGGCTAGGCGGAATTTTCTCAAGCGGCCGGCAACCGAACTCAAGCATATCATCGACACGGTTCAGGTCATGGCGCTGTCGAATCCGCGCGTCGCTTTCCGGCTTGTTCACGAGAGCAATGAACTTATCGACGTACCGTCAGGACGGGACCTGTCCCAAACCGAGGCTCTTGCAAGGAGACTGTCAAATCTGTTATCGTTGACGACGCCCTCGGAACTGATATTCGTCGAGGAATCCACGAGTTATCTGACGGTGACGGGACTCCTGGGCCGACCGGACGACCATCGTCGGACACGCGGTCAGCAATTTTTATTTGTAAACACTCGATTCGTGAAGCACAGGTACCTGGAGCATGCGGTGCTCTCAGCATACGAGTATCTGCTTCCGGAGGGTGCGTATCCGTTGTTCGTCCTCTTCCTGGATATCGATCCCAGGCACGTGGATGTGAACGTGCACCCTACGAAAGCCGAAGTCAAATTCGACGACGAGCAAGGTGTTTACGGGATGATTCGTACGATCACGAGAAAAGCTCTCCGAACTGCGGAAATGACGCCAGATTTTCTATCGGCGATGCCGGCCGCCGGAATCGCGTTGGATCTGGGAGGGAAAGAGGCAACATCTTCCGGCGGGTCGACTCGGAGTTCATATGAGACTTCTCGGACGCCACGTCACGCAGCAGAACCGGATAAGGGCGACTGGATGGCGGCGGGTGTACAGAGCGAGCGGCTGTACGACACCGGTCGTCTCATCGCTTCCGATACGGCGGGCGAGAGGATAGCCACAGACAGGCCAGATGCCTCCGAAGACCTGCTCTGGCAACTCCACGATACTTATGTGTTGACACAGATCCGCTCCGGTCTGGTGATCATTGACCAGCAGGCCGCGCACGAGAGAATTCTGTATGAGACTGCGCGACGAAGTCTGGAGGCGGGATTCGGCCTGTCGCAACAACTGCTCTTTCCGACGACCATGGATTTTACGCCCGGGGACTACACACTGCTGGAAGAGCTGATGCCGGATCTCAAATCGCTCGGTTTTGATATTGATCTTCAGGGCAATCGATCCGTAGTCATCAGAGGCGTGCCCGCCGACATCCGAGCCGGCGACGACCGATCCATTCTCGACAGCATGCTGGATCAGTACAAGTCGTTTGAAAGTATAGACAATCTGACCGGGAAGGAGAATTTGGCGAGAAGCATCGCTCGGAAAAGCGCCGTACGGGCCGGCACCAGACTTTCCCACAAGGAGATGCGGGCGCTCATCGACCAGCTATTCTCCTGTAAAATGCCTTATTCCAGTCCCGACGGACGTCCCACGATCGTCAAACTTTCCGTCGACGAGTTGAGGAAACGATTCGGACAGGGATCATGACCGAACCGTCAGCCACTCTCATCCTCGAAGCCGCATTTTCTCCGGCGCAGGACATACCCGGTCGCGTTCGCGAATACATCGTGTCCCACAGCCTTTTTGAGGACGGTGCGACCGTGATGTTGGGCGTGAGCGGTGGCGTCGATTCGATGACCCTTCTCTACGTCCTGCAGTTCATCGGTTATCGGGTTCGCGTGCTCCACGTTAACTACGGACTACGCGATAAGGAGGCGGACAAAGATGCCGCCCTGGTTCGATCATATTGTGAGACGGAGGGGATTATGTTTACGGAGATCGCTGCCAGAGGTGAGATGAGCAGGCGGCCTGGCGGAGCCTCTATCCAGGCGCACGCCCGGTCCATCCGGTATCGTCACTTGGCCGACATTGCCGGGCGAGAGGGTATCCGGTACGTAGCCGTCGCCCACCATATGGACGACCAGGCCGAGACTTTACTGATGAACCTGCAGAGGCAGACGGGTTTTGACGGCCTCGTAGGAATGCGCCCGACGAGGCCTATCGAATACGCGTCGCGTATCCGTCTCGTCCGTCCATTCCTGTGCGCGAGAAGAAGAGAAATTGAGCGGTTTGCTGTAGAGCATCGTATCCGGTGGCGGGAAGACGCGTCGAACGCATCGCTGGATTTTCTTCGCGGCAGAATACGCCATCAAATACTGCCGGCACTTCTTGAGGAAGGAAAGGTCGATTTCATCCCTGAATTTACCGGATTTGCAGAAGGTATGGTCGATTTCGTGGACAACGTGTTGCCGGGGCTCATGCCGGCCGGCCTTCGACTCGATGAACTGAACGACCAATGGGGACGTTTGCCGGTGGATCTACTTGTGGATCTTCCCGAGAGCGTCAGAAACTGGTTGTTGCTTCGGGCGGTCAGGAAGTGGATTCCCGAGGCTCCCCTTCGTAAGTCGACCGTTGCGGCCATCGAAGAACTGATGGAATCCCAGGTAGGAAGACGCGTAGAATATGCGACAGGGTCCGTATGGCGGGAAAGAAACGCCCTGAAATTTGTCTCGGACGCCGATGACCGGGTTGGACCGGACGTCATTCCTCTCGAGATCGAAGGCCAGGCCGAGACGCCCGGGGGCATCGTCGTTGCAGAGCGGTTGCAGGGGCCGGCGGTCAATTTTGAGACCCCCCCGGAAGAAATCCTCGCCGACGAGGAAAAGCTTACGGGCTCGCTCTCGATAAGAGCCTGGAAAGCAGGCGATCGGTTTCAGCCGTTCGGGATGTCGGGTACGAAAAAAGTCAAATCCTTCCTGACGGACGCAAAGGTTCCACCGTCGAGACGCTCATCGATCCGCGTACTCTGCGAAGGGAGTAATATCGTCTGGGTACTCGGTTATCGAATGGACGATCGATACAGAGTCGATGAAATGACGAAGCAGATCGTCCGATTTCGTCTGGTGGATGTTCCTCCAAGAAAAGAATAGGCCTGGAAGAAGAAGTCAGCATCTCGTATTATTGGCGCTTCACACCAGAATAAAGCCCCCCGTAGACTTTGCCCATGACCAGCCTTCTTCTGTTGCACGACGACAAGACCATCACGCTGCGCGGTGAAAAATTCCGCATCTATCTGGACCGGGAGACCATCCGGAAGCGCGTCGCGGA
>JACZYK010000352.1 GCA_022571135.1 Bacteroidota bacterium | reverse complement strand
ATCAGGGGAAAAGCGGTCGTGCCGGGCACGGCGCGTTCCGTGGCGATCGTCAGCCGGGAGCCTTTCAGTTTCTGGGGCGGTTATGATCAGAGGACGGGTGAATTCATCGATCGCCGGCATCCGCTGTCCGGTCGAGTGGGAGCCGGAAAAATCCTCGTACTGCCGCTCACCCGGGGTTCGAGCACGACCACCGGAATTCTACTTGAATCGGTCCGCGTCGGCGTGGCTCCGGCGGGTATCATCACTGCGGAGGTCGATCCCTTTCTCGCGTTGGCGTCCATCGTTGCCGACCACATGTACGGACGTTCGTTCCCTGTCGTGGCCGTTGGCAAAGATGCTTTCGACCGGATCGAGGACGGCGCCGAGATCGAAATTCTCGAATCCGGAGAGGTAAGAATCCTGCGCTCTTTTTAATAAGTTCTTCGGCCCACGATTTGCGCTTCACGCTTTTGATCCGACTAAAATTCAGGTGCCACCGTGAACGTCAGATTTCTCCCGCTGATACTCCTGGTTCTGTGTACAGGAGGCGCTCAGGCGCAGGAGTTGAATACGAAAAATGTCTTCCTCATCACACTCGACGGCCTTCGATGGCAGGAATTCTACAGCGGTGCAGATTCTCTCCTGTTGCACGACGAGCGGTGGGTTGATGAGGTGGACGCTCTTTCCGAGAGGTTCTGGGCCGATTCGGCCGTCGAACGCAGGGCCAGATTGATGCCGTTCTTCTGGTCCACCGTCGCGGAGCACGGGCAACTTTACGGCAATCGATCATACGGGAATCTGGTCGATGTCTCGAACAAACACGTCTTCTCCTATCCGGGTTACAACGAAATTCTTACAGGGTTTGCGGACGAGGCGATCGACAGCAACGCAAAACGACCGAACCCGAATGTCACCCTTCTGGAATGGATCAATACACAGGAAGGCTTTGACGGCCTGGTAGCTGCATTCGGGTCGTGGGATGTCTTCCCGTATATCATCAACGAAGATCGGAGCGGCATAGTAGTCAATGCAGGATTTGAAGCGGCAGAAGGCGATATTTCTGCTCGGGAAGCGTTTTTGAACGTACTCCAGGAGCAGACACCCTCGCCTTGGAGCACGGTCCGTCTCGACGTATTTACACACCACTTCGCGAAAGAGTACCTGATTCGGGAGCGTCCGCGACTACTCTATATCGCCTACGGGGAAACCGACGACTTCGCACACGATGCGGAATACGATTCGTATCTCGAGTCGGCGCATCGAACAGACGCTTTCATTGAGGATCTCTGGAACTGGGTACAGGCCGACGACGCTTACCGCGACCGAACGAGCTTTGTCATCACAACCGATCACGGCCGGGGATTCAAAGACGAGTGGGTCGGGCACGGCGCAGACTGGGAGGGCTCGAACCACATCTGGATTGCCGTTCTTGGACCGGATTCGTCTGGGCTGGGCGAGGTTCGGGATACCGCGCAGCTTTACCAGAATCAAGTGGCCGCGACCGTCGTCCGACTGCTTGGATTCGAGTACGGAAATCGAGTCGCGGTCGGCCCTCCGATTGAAAGCGCTCTGCGATGATCATATGCGTGCTCAACCGTAAACTGTAAGGGTGTTTCAGGCCCTATTTCGGCCGCCGATGCCGAAGAATTCAGAGGTTCTTATCGGTCGAGCGCTTGGCATTCAGGACGCTGTCGCACAAATTGAAACCTTGAATTCGATTTCTGGATGTCGGAAAGCGATCTGCAGTTGAAATCATGAATGCGTTCCATCCGGGCGCCTGAAAAGAATAAGATGCCACTTCAGGAGACCAATCTAGATCTGGATCTTTTCTTCCTGGGGCCGAAAAGCGAGCAGCGTCAGTTTCTCCAGGAGGCGATGCAACTGGTCCTGGCCGACCACATCTTCTGGAGGCGGAATTACTATCCCAAGGATCCCCCCCCGATTCCGTATCCGAAAGTGGAAGGAGAGGATGCGAAGCGGTACCGGGAAGCTTTCTTCGTGGAACTGTTCTCCCTGATTTCCGATTTAAAACTGGACGTTCCGGTATTTTCTCCGAGATATATGGCTCATATGATTTCGGAGACGACGCTTCCGTCATTGGTAGCCTA
>JACZYK010000065.1 GCA_022571135.1 Bacteroidota bacterium | reverse complement strand
CAGCGCTTGATCCGCGAACGCTCCCTTTACCAGGCGCTGGCAATCATCGAAGGATCCCTCCACGCTGCAGCATACGACGCCTTCCCGCCTGACCGTCAACTGACGCTCCTGCGTGGGGCTGACTTGCCCGTGCGGGTACAATAGGATGACACGGATACCGCCTTGTCCCGCAAAGCCGTCTGCCACCGCACTTCCTGTGTCACCCGAGGTTGCAACCAGAATCATGACACGTTCATGGCTGCCTTCCAGGAAGCTGGCAATCATACGCGCCATGGTTCGAGCACCAAAATCCTTGAACGACATTGTTGGACCATGAAAGAGCTCAAGGACAAAGCAATCATTCCACATGCCACCTTCGAGAGGAACCAGGGGAACTTCATAGTTGAATGCGTCCCTGCATAGGTTCGACAGCGTAGATCCGTCCAGAGCCGATCCTATCCAGGACTCGAGAACCGATTCGGCCATTTTAGCATAGCTGGCGCTCGAGCATCGAGATACGTCGATATCTGGAATACACGCCGGCACGTAGAGTCCACCGTCAGGCGCCAGGCCTCCGATAATAGCATCCCTGAGACCCGTCGAGTGAGTGCCGCCCCTGGTACTTACGAATTCGCAGCCCTTCATGAGCGCCCACCCGCGTCGACCGGACCCTGTTCCACTGCCCTTGCTCCGAGCGTATCCGTCTCTGTGACCATACCGATCGAAGGGACATTGACCGCCAAAGTCGCATTTTTCATGGCCTCCAGAATGCGATTGGCATCGTTGACGCTTCCCGATAGAGCAAACATGGCCGGGCCCGAACCCGATAGAGCACATCCGAAAGCTCCCTCTCGCTCCGCAGCATCTCGCACCTCGTTATAACAGGGAATCAGCCGTGATCGGACCGGTTCGATGATACGATCTCCCATGATCATCCTGCCCGCTTCCCTCCAGTTTTCCGAGCCGATTGCGTGAACCAGGAAGGCCAGCTTGGATGCGTTATGTATGGCATCCTTGATGGGAACCCGTTCGGGCAGCATCTCCCTCGCCTCGCGGGTCATGATCTGGATTTCCGGAAGAATGACCGATAAACAGAGTCCCGTCCCATCCCCGATCCGTTTGTATTCTCGCGGATTCTCCGACGAGACCATGATAATACCCCCAAACAGAGACGCGAGAGCGTTGTCTCCGTGCCTCTCTCCCGAAGCAATCGACTCCCCATGGAGTACGGCGTCCACGATCTGCGTTTTCGCAAGAGGAGTACCGAAGAGAAGGTTTACAGCCCATGCCGCCGCTACGGAACTCGCGGCCGAACTACCCACACCCGAACCGGGCACGATCCGTTTCTCGATGAGGAGTTCGACACCGCCGTCCCACCCCAAGCGGTCGAGTACGCTCCTGGCGGAAACGCCGGCTGTGTTCTCGTCGGGGACGGTCGTCCCACTCCAAACGCTTCTATTTGCATACCCGATGCGGATCTTTCCAGACTCCGAGATTCTGGCATCGACCCGGTCTCCCCACTTCCCGATGGCGATTCCGAGCACATCGAATCCAGGTCCTAAATTCGAAAGGCTTGCCGGCGCCCACGCCGCCGCCGTCTTAAAAACGGGCGTCCGACTTCCGATTTCCGTCATTTCAGATCCCGATCGCCACGAAGAAACTGATGAGCCGTCTCCACCATTCGCTTGCTTCCGATGTAGAGCGGCGTACGCTGATGAAGTTTCTCCGGTTCAAGCTGAAGTATGGGTTGTATGCCGTTGGTTGCCGCGCCCCCTGCCTGTTCAACGACGAATGCCAGTGGATTCGCCTCATACATGAGCCGAAGCTTTCCGTTCGGGCTCTTTCTCGTCGCCGGATACATATAGAGACCTCCTTTGAGGAGATTCCGATGGAAATCGGCTACGAAAGATCCGATGTAGCGTGTACTGAGCGGAAGACCTTCCTCCTCCCTCTCCAACTGGATCCACTTGATGTACTTCCTCAGTCCGTCTTCAAACGAATTATAGTTGCCTTCGTTGATCGAATACATTTTCCCGTCTTCGGGAATCCGAATATCCGGATGCGTCAACAGAAACTCTCCGACGGATGGATCCAGAGTAAATCCGTTGACGCCGTGTCCGGTCGTATATACCAGAATCGTCGACGATCCATAGACGATGTACCCGGCGCCAACCTGTCGATAACCGGCCTGGAGCGCTGCCTCGACGGTGGGCTCTCCCCAACCATCCGGCAGCCGGTAAATGCTGAAGATGGTTCCCACCGAGACGTTCACTTCAATGTTCGAAGAACCATCCAGCGGATCGAGAAGCACGATATAGTTCCCCTCCCCGTCGTCATTCGTCCTGATCGGTATGGCTTCGGAGTGCTCTTCTGAGCCTATCAGGCAGCACTCGCCTCCCCGCCGGAGCGCACGGACGAATTCCTTGTGCGCAAGGGCGTCCATGACCTGTTGTACTTCTCCCTGGACATTGATCACACCCGTATCGCCGAATACATCCGTTATCCCTGCGCGTCGCATGTGCCAGTTCACAATCTTGGCCGCCACACTCAAATCCCGAATCAGCCTGGAAAAAGCACCCGTCGAATGTGCTAATTCCTCTTGACGCTCGATGATGAACTGTTCGAGGGTGATATACGCACCGATCTCTTCGAGTCTCACGTCCGAATTCCCATCCATGATTTCAGTGTCACTACGTATTAATAATAGAGATCACTGGAAGCGCATCCAATTCCTTCACAATCGGCCGATGGCCGCTCCTGACGTCTGCCGCACTACCCTCGTAATACGATCGATCGCCTCATCAATTTCTTCTTCAGTCGTTCCTGACCCTAAAGAAAATCGGACTGCGCCCCTGGAAACACTCGGCTGAACGCCGAGTGCAGTGAGAACGTGACTCGGCTCGACGGCGCCGCTTGAGCATGCGGAACCTGAAGAGACGTAGACTCCCTCCATATCCAGACCGAGAATGAGCATCTCACCGTCCAGACCGGAACCGTCCTCGTCCAGAAACACAACGTGCAGGATATGCGGCGCCGAACCTTCATCAGGCGTAGTCACACGAATTTGATTTCCTAGTTCTGTCTCGAGCCGAGCTTCCAGAAATTCTCTCAGACTCCGGAGTCTTCCGCTATCCACCCGGGGATCCTGCTGTGCTATCGACAGGGCTTGAGAAAGACCCGCGATAGCCGCCACGTTCTCTGTGCCCGCACGCCGCCGTCGCTCTTGGGAACCGCCCAGAATGAACGGATCGACCTGGACCCCTGCTTTTGCGAAGAGAATTCCGGCGCCCTTGGGACCACCAATTTTGTGGGCCGATAGTGTCATCAGATCTACAAATCCGGCAAGCTTTTTCAAATCGTAATATCCCGCTGATTGAACGGCATCGCAGTGAAGAATGCCCCCGGATCGATGCACAACATTTGAAATGTCAGAAATCGGATTGACCGTTCCAATCTCGTTGTTCACATGCATGACGGAAACCAGAGCCGGATCGGTCTGGATGGCAGCCTCAATCGCAGCCGGGATGACCGAACCTTCCCCGGAGCACGCCAGCACTATTACCTCTGTACCGCTCCGTTCGACGCTCTGGGCCGTTCTCAACACGGATTCGTGCTCTACGCTTGCCGTCACAAGACGTGTCATGGATCCTGCATCCATCACGCCTTTGAGGGCCGCATTGTTGCTCTCCGTACCGCCGCTGGTAAAAATGATTTCCCCGGGCTCTGCCCCGAGCAGAGATGCGACATTCTCGCGAGCCTCTTCGACAGCGAAGCGTGCATTCCTCCCCGGAGTATGTACCGACGACGGATTTCCGAAGGTTTCTTCGAGAAACGGACGCATCGCATCCAGCACTCGCGGTGCAAGCGGACTCGTCGCGGCATAATCCAGGTATATTGATGTCCGGTCCGGCACTCGATTATGTAAAATACGTTAATGGTTCATCCAAACGCCGGAACGTCCGTCCTGATCCTATATTCCAACGGCCGGCCGGGGTAATATCGCTTGACCGGAAATCGGATCCGACTGAGCACCGCAAATATATTTAATCGCGAAAATACTCATCGCCATTAATGGATAAGCTTGTAATAAGAGGCGGCAATCCGCTTAAAGGATCGATTCAGGTTGGTGGATCGAAAAACACTGCTCTTCCGTTGATGGCAGCGGCTCTTTTGCCGGATGGACCGGTCACCATTGAAAACGTACCGGCTCTTCGTGACATCAATACGTTCAGCCGTGTGATTGCTGTTACAGGCACCCGTGTCGATTTCCAGGCCGAAACACACACGGTGTCGATTGATGCGAGGGGTCTTGATCGCCCGGAGGCCCCGTATGAACTTGTCAAGCGCATGCGCGCCTCATTCTACATGCTCGGAGCTCTCCTCGGGCGCACCGGCAGAGCAAGGGTCTCGCTTCCCGGCGGGTGTGCCTGGGGTCCCCGCCCCGTCGATCTGCACATCAAGGGACTCGAGGCACTGGGCGCGAACATTGAGCTGGATGAAGGCTACGTGGTCGCTTCCGCACCCGGGGGCCGCTTACCGGGCGGCAAGTTCCGATTCTCTCCATCCAGTGTCGGAGCGACCATCAACGTCTTGTTGGCAGCAGTCTCTGCGCGGGGTCCTTCACGAATCGAAAATGCCGCCATCGAGCCCGATGTCGTAGAGTTTTGCCGTATGCTTCAGGCAATGGGCGCCCGGATCCAGGGGGTTGGAACGCGCGTGCTCGAAATCGAAGGAGTCGATCGCCTCAAGCCCGTTACGTACAGGAACTCTCCCGACAGAATCGAACTGGGGACGTTCATGATCATTGCGGCCATCGCCGGCGCACCAGGAATTCCGATAACGATCACGTCGGCCGACCCCGATCGGCTGGGTAGTGCCTTCATCGAGGCATTTCGGCAGACTGGATCGGGATTTGAAGTAGATGGTTCGTCCGTCCTGGTGACTGCACCCGAGATACTGATTCCGGTCAACATCGAAACAGGTGAATACCCAGGCTTTCCTACGGATCTACAAGCCCAGTGGACAGTCCTTCTGGCCAGAACGACGGGAAACAGTAAGGTACGTGAAACCATCTATCTAGATCGATTCAAACATATTCCTGAGCTCAGGCGCATGGGCGTGAATGCTATCGTCGTTGGAACCGAGGTCGCGATTGAAGGAGGAAACAAGATCCAGGGAGCGAAAGTGATGAGTACGGATCTTCGGGCGAGCGTCTCCCTCGTGTTGGCGGGCCTCGTGGCCGATGGAGAAACCCACGTGCAGCGGGTGTACCATCTCGATCGGGGCTACGAAAACCTGGAAGGAAAGCTCTCGAATATCGGAGCCGATATCGAGAGAGTCCGGTACGACGAATGGGCGGACCCCGAGTAATCCTCAGAATCGGGCACTCAACTGGAAACGAGCCGTGTGGATCACTGATGCACTCGATGGGGCCCTACCGTCATAGGTCAACGATGCCGTTAACACGTCGCTGAGATTCGATTGGACTGCCACACGCCAGAGAAACGAAGTACCCGGGCCGCGTCCTTCCGTCATCTCGAAAGCCGTAAGTCCACGGACATCACCCGACAGACTGACGTCCGCCACTTCGATCCTGCCCGTAAGGTCCATTCTCCTCTCCAGACGATACCTGGCCTCGAACGGGAATTGTAGAACGGTACTGGAACTTCCAGAGATCTCGTCTTTCTTCCTAGAAATTACAGTGGAGAACGTCAAAAACACCCGCCGGGACACGGACCACATAACGGATGGAGAAAACTGTGTCGTAACGATATCATAATTCCGCGTGGCGAACGATTCGCTTTCTACGAGCTCTCGCGTGCGCTCTATCGAGAGTCGGGCGTTCCAGTCGGATCTGAATCTGTATCTGCCGTTGAGTTGCACAATCCTTCCGAGGCGAGACTCCTCTCCGGCGGCCAGCGCTAGAAGAGATCGCGTTTCCTGGAGAACAATCGCCATCTTGAATCCGGGCACATGCCTGAAAAAAGAAAATTCCTGTCGCGCACGGATGCGGCCGTTCAGAGTATGCTCCGGAGTACGAAACCGGTCGAGTCTCATCAGATACAAATTCCTCCTCACAGGATCCCGGCTCTTCTCTTCGAAGTCGACCAGGCTGACCAAGCCGATCCCGTTCAGGAATCGCAAAAAAGAGGACCGACCTTTCTTTCCCGGCCTCGGTGGCCGATAGTCAAAGCGGATCCTGCCCTTGACACTCGTTACGGTTTCCAGGGAATCGGAAGGAAAGAAAGTTCGAACGTAGAGTCCTTCGTCGGGCGTGGTCTCCGGAATGAACTCTTCCAGTTGAATCACCCCGTCTTCGTTCTCATCCACCCAGACGTATTCGCCACGCTCCGGCCCCGTACGGATATAGATCTCCTGAAGAGCGGCGGTTTGCTCCGTCTGAGCCTGATAGAGCCACGTCAGATTTGTACCGGCGCGGGTATTTCTCCATCGTCCGTTCCACCTCAGAATAAGCGACTCATCCGATGGTGCCGCCACCTCTGACTGGGCTGCCGTCTTTGTGCCCGATGTAGACGTTTTTCTGAACCCGACGGAGAATACGGTGTGTAAAGCCCGGTTCGGATCGTAGGTCGCATCTGAGATCAGAGTCCAGGCTTCAAATGGTCTCTTCAGCCCACCGTCCAGGACCGACTCTTCTTCGCGGCGTTCGATTTGGGCCCGGACGGTAAATTTATCCTCTTTCCACGCTGTCCCCACCCGTGCCTCGACAAACCGAATGGAAGGAGAGACGAGATCCCCGGAACCGATGTCTCGTTGCCTGAGATTTTCATGCTCAATCTCCACGTAGGACGTCATTCTGCCTCGCCAAAAGCTATCTTCAATCCGACCGAATTGACGGAGCCAGACGCCAGTCTGTCCAAGACCGCTGTCATCACTGGTGATGTGCTCCATACGATACGTGATGCTGGGAAATGACTGTTCGATTATCCGCAGGGAAGTCTCGATTCTTCGGCCTTCGAAAGCATCATCGAGAATCAGTTCAGAGATAGACAGTGATGCAAGCGAGGAATCCCTCCATGCGAATCCTATCTTGGCCTCGCTTACCGCCTCCGCACCCGCCCCCTGAATTCCTGCCGTGGCAGCAATCTGACGCTTCTGGATGTTCCATCGACGGGCGTATTCCACAGGCCGAATACGGTCGAAGGTCGTAAAGTGTTCACTTCTCCACTTGCGGGATACGTGCGCATAGATCCGTCCCAGCGTACGATTGCCAACTTCGATACGTACCGGCTGCAGTCGGGCCCGAACCGTATACGCATTACCTGCGTCGTCGGCAGAATCAAGAAAAGACAGTCGATTCCTGTCCAGCAGAGACGCACCCCATTCCCCGGAGATTGATAGGGCGCTTGACACCCGGAGGACTCCCCGCAGATCGATCAACTGTTGCAGAGACGGTTTCGGGAGCTTCCTTACAGGCTCGTACTCGCCCATACGCGCTCCCACGTATTCGTAAACAATCCCGTTCGTGGCCTGACCTGTGCGACGATAGCTGCCGTTGCCGGTTCCTACGCGACTGAACGTGACGCGGTAGACCCGTGCACTATCAGAGGGAGTGCTTTGAACGACCCGGAAGACGGATACGGTCGTACCCGGGCCGTCCGGAACGTCCTCGACGACGTACTGGGTGAAAAGCGCCTCCGGATCATATTTGACCTGTACGGCGCCGGATCGTAGCGCATCCGTATCGCCGGAGCGCACAATTACCAACGAGTCCTCGGCGGTAAGACCGAATTCCTCATTGAACTGATTACCGTCCGCCTCCCTGATAACGGATGCGCCAAACTCCAGGAAGGCAATCCCGCGCTCGTCCTCGCCGAACCGATTGTACACATCTACGGCCAGCAACGTCCTCGTAAACTGGTTGGTGGTATACTGGAATTCGGCGGTGAGCCGGCGATCCGCAGAGATGATTCTCGCAGGTGAGAAGGTGATTTCGCCGGTAGTGTAATCGATCGTATAGTCTCTGGTCTCGCCGCGCTCCATCCTTTGACCGTCCACATAAACGACTTCTGATCCCGGCAGTACAATAATAAATCTTTCGCCGGAGGCTCCTTCCAGTCGATAAGGCCCCTGAATTCCATCGATCGGGGTGATGCTCTGAACCCGGAATATGCCTCGACTTGTTGCCCCGGCGGCCTGAAATGTACCGCCTGTGTAGGACGGCAAAATACCTGGCGGCAACGCTCCAAACAGCGTCACGCCCTGAAGTTTCCTGCTCAAACGGGCGTATTCGCCTCCATTCAGGAATAGGTCGAAGTCGCCCAATTGCAACGTGCCCACCGACGATCGAAGTTCGATGAATACCCGATCGAACTCGTTGAGGCGTTGGGTACTTCCTCCCGGAAGTATGGGTGTGTTCTCGTCCGTTAGGGCCGCTCGAAGGTGGAGCCCTTCCAGAATTTCTCCTTCCACCTGTATCCTGAGACCCGACTCTATTGCCACGTCTCTGTTGGATCCCGCAGTAATACCTCTGGTAATCGAGCCTCTTCGCTGAAGGACGGGCACGTCAACGGTCGTCGAAGTTCGCTCCCACCGCCCCCGAACCTTTACAGGAACGGTTAAATTCGGGTCCGGGCGGAGCGGATTTATCGGCCATCTTCTGAACGATTCCGGTAGGCTTATCGGTATGTACCGGTACGTAATAACCAGCTTGAAGGCTTCGTCCGGGCCCGCGGCAGGAAATTGAATCATACCTGAGCGCTCGTTCAGTACATACTCGGATGGGTCGAGATGACGGCCGTTCAGCCACACTTTTTCGGTATCCGGGAGTATGAACGGCCTGACGAGGAATGGTCCTCCTCCAATCACATTCAGGGTATCTGTACGGGTCGGAAAGGACGGTTTCTCCAGATCCTGAGCTTCGACTGTGGAACGTGCAAAAGTCATCGCCATGAAAAAGAACGCAATCCGCAGAAGCACTCCCGACTGCGGATCAGACAACCGACGATGTGTTCTCATAGTTTGTACCGCTCTCGGCGCAGGGTTCGGGCGCGTCGGAATCGACTCACAGCTTGTCGATCGACCTCAAGACTTCACACGGTATCCCCTCTACCCTTGTTCTCACACACTGTTTCGAGTGTTAGTTTTCCATTAAGAGATACGCCGCATGAGCAGCGCGTAACACTAGGGAAATAAAATATCATACGAATGACGCCCCCAGGTACTGAATCGAATCCGATTCGAATCGCGATCATCGGCGCCGGCCCTGCCGGTTTCTACGCTGCCGAGTATCTGTTCAGGCAACCGGATCTGAAGTTGGAAGTCGATGTCTACGACTGTCTTCCGACTCCCTACGGGCTTGTGCGCTCCGGCGTCGCTCCGGACCATCAGAAGATCAAGAACGTCACGCGCGTTTTCGAAAAGACCGCCTCTAATCCGGCTTTTCGCTTTTTCGGTAACGTCGAGTATGGTAGGGATCTGTCCCTGGAAGACCTCAAGACCTTCTACCACCAGGTCTATTTCTCGACGGGCGCGCAGATCGACCGGCCGCTCAACATTCCAGGCGAAGATCTCCCGAGAAGTCACTCCTCTACCGAATTCGTCGCCTGGTATAACGGCCACCCGGATTTCCGAGACCTGGAATTTGATCTGTCTCGCGATAGCGTTGCGATTATAGGCGTAGGGAACGTGGCTATCGACGTCGCGAGAATCCTGTGCAGAACGGTCGACGAACTGGCACTGACCGACATCACCGACTATGCGCTTGAGGCCCTGGCCGAAAGCAGAATACGAGACGTCTACATGCTGGGTAGACGCGGACCGGCACAGGCCGCGTTCACGAATCCGGAAATCAAGGAGATGGGGATTCTTCAGGATGCGTCTACGGTAATCCTGGAGGAGGAACTGAAACTGGATCCGCTCTCGGCCGCAGCACTCGAAGCCGCTCCGGACCGGCTCATTCAGAAGATGCTGGAAATGATGGAAACCTATATCGGTGGGACGGTTCCCGGGGCGTCCAAAACCTGTCACATCCGGTTCCTGCTTTCCCCGATTGAACTCCTGGCGGCGGATGACGGAGGGGTCGGCTCCATGCGCGTGGTTCGAAACAGGCTCGTCGAATCGAAGAGCGGACGCCTGAGCTCGATGCCCACCGATACGACGTTCGAACTCCCCGTCGGACTGGTTTTTCGTTCGGTCGGTTACAGAGGCGTATCCCTTCCCGATATCCCGTTCAATGTAGACTGGGGGGTCGTACCTAACGAGTCCGGTCGCGTGGTGGACAAGAACGGCAAGGTCCAGGAGGGTTGTTACGTAGGAGGCTGGATAAAACGGGGGCCAACGGGTGTTATCGGGACCAATAAACCCGATGCGAAGGAGACGGTCAATTGCATGGTCGAAGACCTCGCCGCCGGTCGGCACTTCCATCCCGAAGCGGCTTCGGCAGAGGCTGTTGAAAATTTCCTCAGGTCGCGTCGGGCGGCAATTATAACGTATGCCGACTGGCTTCGGATCGATGAATTGGAAACAGCCGCCGGAGCCGAATCGAATCGTCCGCGGATCAAG
>JACZYK010000064.1 GCA_022571135.1 Bacteroidota bacterium | reverse complement strand
GATCATGGGAGATCTATCGGCTGCCTTAAACAAGGAAAATAAAGATATTACAAAAAGTCCTGTCACAGCCAACGCACTCGGTGGCATGATAAAACGCATTAAAGACAACACTATCTCCGGCAAAATCGCCAAACAAATATTCGAGGACATGTGGAATGGTGAAGGTGACGCCGACACCATCATTGAAGAGTGATTCACCCGTGATCTTGGTCTCCAGACTCTTAGGGGCGCCGGCGGATTTAAGGATTCCGAGAACGGCAATGGGATCGGTCGGAGATATCAGCGCACCGAACAACAAACAGTACATGTACGGCAGGGCTAGTCCGATCATATTCAGAAGGAGCCAGGTCGCGGATCCGACGAGGAACGTTGAAATAATCACCCCGAAGGTGGCCAGGGATCCGATCACCCATTTTTGATCCTTCAGATCGTTGATGTTGATGTGGAGTGCACCGGCGAAGAGAAGGAAGCTGAGCATACCACGAAACACCACCTCGCCAAAATCGATGCGTCCGAGGAGATCTTCGGATTCGAATCCTATGTACCAACCCACGCTGTGCATAGCAACCAGCACGAGTGACATAACGAGGGAGATCAGCATAACGCCGATCGTGGTCGGTAGCCCGATGAAGCGGTGATTCAGGTAACTGAACGCGGCGGCCAGCGTGATCACAACGGCGGCGATCGTAAAGAAGTCCATAGCTGGATTGGTCTCGTAAGGTTCTGCGAGCAAAGGTACCGGCTGCCCTCTCGGGACAACGATCTCACCCGGATGTTTTGGAGAAACGCACCATCAAACCAATAACGCATACAAAATGATTGTGGTGATTAACACGGCGCATCCCTGTAGTAAGGTGACGACCGTAAACGAGCGATAGGCGTCGCCAACCTCGATACCTCCAAATTGACTTACAACCCAGAAGTAAGAGTCATTCGCATGGGAAACCGTCATGGCCCCGGCTCCGATGGCCATAACGATGAGGGCGAGGGCGATCGGAGAGGCTATACCGACTGCAGACAAGATCGGAGCCAGCAGGGAAGAAGTAATGACAAGGGCAGCGGTAGATGAGCCTTGAGATATTTTCAGGGCCGCCGCAATACCGAAAGCGATCAGGACGAAATAAATACCGGAGATATCGTTCGTCGCAACCGAGCCTCTTATCAGCTCCGTCAGAGGCGTTGCTTTCAGGATACTGCCGAATGCACCACCGGCTCCTGTGATGAGTAATATGGGACCGGCCCGAGTTACTGCTTTTCCAATCCATTGGCCGAGATGCTCTTCATCGAAGCGGGGCATCAGGGTTAGCGCGGAAAAGACTCCTATCAAAAGAGCGATCAACGGATTTCCGACAAAATAAATTACTTCGGAAAACGCTCCCGTGGCTTCAAATATTCTGAAGATGGAGGCAGATCCAATCAGGAGAAGTGGTAATAAAATGGGCCCAAACGATTTGACGGGAGAGGGCAGCGAATCAATACCGTCCAGGGCGTTTTCGATATCTGATAAATCATCTTCGGCCTCGATTTTAATGGATTTACCTATGCGTAAGGCCCACCAATATCCGACCAATATGGCAGGCACTGACGTCAGTAATCCAAATCCTATGACGGTTCCCAGATAATCGGTGGCTCCCAGGTTTCCTGCAGCAGCAAGGGGTCCAGGGGTGGGAGGAACGAGTGTATGGGTGGCATAAAGGCCTGACGACAGCGCAATAGTGAGCGTCATCAGGGAAGTTTTCGCTCTTTTTGCCACGGTTTTGTTGAGGCTCGAGAGGATTACAAAACCGGAATCGCAGAACACAGGAATACTTACGATCGCGCCGATCAGAGACATGGCGAGCGCAGGCCTCTTCTTACCGAATATCTTCAAGATGACATCCGCAATCCGAATAGTGCCACCTGAATTCTCTAGAATCGTTCCGATTATGGTTCCAAAAACGATGACAAGACCGATATTGGCCATCAATCCACCAAAGCCGCTATTGACAGCCGCAACGATGTCTTGAAGTGGCATCCCCACCACCAGACCCACACCGATTGTAGCGATGATGAGAGCAAGGAACGGATGAAGCTTGAAGAAGGAAGTCGTGACTACGATGAACGCAACAGCGCCGATCAACACGGCTATCAGTAGGGGACCTTCTAGCATTTGGATGGGCTCATTTCGGGATGTCTCCGACTCAGGCTGTCGATGTGAAACTTACAGAAATCCACCACCTGTCGAACTCGGTCATCTTTTCAATAAGTTACAAACTGAGCGGTGCAGTCAGTTGCCGTGTGTCTCGACGGTGGCCGTTTTCAGTTCGGCGATGTTGGGTGTGTGGCGTCTCCGGCGCTCCCCGGCGGCGACCGATAAATTTCGTAGAGCATCGCCGCCGGACCGACCAGGAAAAGGGCGTAAAATGGAGCGGAGACAGTTTGGGCCAGTCGAAAGAAGAATTCTGCAAACGCCACGAGAAAAGCGACCGCCATCTGAGCCCTCTTGGATCGAACGGTCGTCTTCGGGTCGGTGATCATGAAAAAGATGAATAACTGGTACATCGGCCCGGTAATGGGCGCGACCTCGACGAGAAATGGGTCTCCCGTGATCCAGGAGCGAATCAGGGCAAAAAAGAAGAAGCCGAGCACGTAGACTGCGCAGATATGGAAGCGTTTCAGTCGCCAGATCGTGATCGAACCGACAATCCATATCACGATCATTGGCCAGATCTCGTTTCCCCACTGGACGCTCAGCGGAACCGCCGCGAAAGGCGCCAGAAAAAACATTGCAGAGACACCGAAATTCGATGGATTCCAGATGTGACGGTCTCTTATGCGCAGGGCGTACTTCGATGTGATCGCAATCAAGGCGCATAGGGCGTACGGCCAGAAGAAGGGTGATCGAAGCAGGATGCCGACGCTGATACCGGAGATGTAGGCGCTTGAAAGGTGCGGCCACCTGCCGAGAATTGATAGACTGAGAACGATTTCGGCTGCAAAACTCGCGCCGACGGCCAGGAGTGTCTTCTCGTAACTCTCGAGGATGCCGAACGACAGATGCGCCAGCAGCAGGATGAGCGTGATCAGTACGGGCGGTAAAAATCGCCGATCAAAACGAATCTGCAGCGCGAGGCG
Organism: Bacteroidota bacterium; assembly: GCA_022571135.1. Taxonomy (GTDB): domain Bacteria; phylum Bacteroidota; class Rhodothermia; order Rhodothermales; family UBA10348; genus JACZYK01. The sequence goes on along the minus strand of JACZYK010000064.1, from coordinate 7,442 downwards.
GGCACCCCAGCCCGGCGACGATTTTCCGTGATAATCCAGAGGTTCCGTTGTTTTCATAACGCGTTTCGACGGCCGGACAGGAGCAATACGTTATCTTACTCCGGTTCGGTGATCCGATGAACCCGACCGAGGGCAGGGGCGCTGAGGATTTGCTCGACACCCGATGGCCAGCGAATCACCGCTTTCTCCACTCGTTCAGCCGAACCCAGTCCGAAATGCAGGGAGCGCTGGTTCTGAGAGGCGAATCCGTTTCCACCAGACACCTCCTGCAGCTGGCGTTTCCCGTCCCAGAAGAGCGTTACCTGGGCGCCAATCGGGCTGCGGTTGTCTTGATTACCCTCCAACGCAAATCCAATCCAATGATGCTCCGGAACGACGGTGTTTCTGTAGATCAGCAACGGTCCACGCTGGTTGGCGACCACAACGTCGAGTACGCCGCGATTCCACAGATCAACCAGAGCGACGGCGCGTCCGTCGTACGTATCTCCGGCTCCGACAAGGGCCGCCACGTCGGTGAATCCATACGGGCCGCTGTTTATCCATACGTGCGTCTTCTGATACCCTGAGTGACTACGACCTTCCATCGGCGGCCAGTTACGGGCATCCTCGATGATCGATCGGTGGCCTCCGGCCACTTTTGAGTGGTCGTACCAGTAATCCGAACCCGGTATGCCCGAGAACAGACCGTTGACCAGGTAAAGGTCGAGTGCGCCGTCGTTGTTGAGGTCACCAAACTGAGCGCCGTAACTCCAGCCGCCTATCTCCACGCCAAGAATGGATGCCATATTGTCGTATTGCCCATCGTGCGCATCGACAGGCATCCAGAGATTGTTACCCTGGAGTAGTACGCCCGGTTCGGAGATGTTCGAGATGTAGATCGCGAACCGCCCCTCGCTCATGATGTCTCCGTAGGATACGTTCATGCCGCTTTTGGGTACGAATCCTATGCGGGTCTGCCCACCCGCCTCTCGGAATCTTTCGCCTGATTCGTTGAAATAGATCTCGTCGACGCCATAGTCGTTCGCCAGGACGAGATCCGGGTAACCGGTGCCGCGCAGATCGGCGGCGGCGGCGGCGAGGGTCCACCGCGTACTCGTGAGGCCCATTCGTTCGGCCACCTCTTCAAACGAGCCATCGCCGCGGTTATGGAACAGGTAATTCCGCCCTCCATTGCGCGCATACTCGAAGCTCTCCGGCATGATACGCGTGGTTTCCAGTTTCCAGAGATTGATGTGCTCCGGGTAGTACCCACCTACGAAAAGATCGAGTGCGCCGTCGCGGTCATAGTCGAACCATACGGCCGTATTGGCATTGATCCAGCGAGGGAACGCGGCTTTATCGGTTACTCTCGTAAAGCCATTCCCGGAGTCGTTGTGGTAGAGCTCGGGCGACCCCCACTTGTAGAGGAAGAGGTCCTCGTATCCGTCCTTGTCGAAATCTCCCCATACCGATCCCATGGAGACACCCGTTCCGCGAACGTTGAGGTCGGCTACACCCATGCGAGGGGCCACATCTTCGAACGTTCCGTCTCCCAGGTTTCGAAACAATGCGTTGGCGCTTCCCTCGCGGCTGTTTGTCACGTAAAAGTCCTGCCACCCGTCCCGGTCAAAATCGACCACCGCCACGGACGCACCCACCGACGCTACTTCCTCCATGATGTGGTCCAGCTTCGGATCGAGTTGAGGGGCCAGGTGGGTAAATGCGACGCCTGCCTCGGCGGAGACTTCTTCGAAGTAGAATCCGTAGCGCGACAGGGCTGTCACCGTGTCGAGGCTCCGATTTGCACGGCTCGAATCGGAGAACCGCTGGATCAGTGCGGGGGTTGCCAGCATGGCTCCGAGGAGGAGCATCGGAAGAACGCGCGGTACTTGCGGACGCATTGCGGCTGCGACGATTAGTACGGAGAAACTGGGCTGATGAAGATACAGGGCGCTTCGACAAATGAGAAAGGCATGGTGTACATGTTCTGTATACCGAAGTGCTTGTCACGGAAATCGGAACGGACGATCTCCGTGCTTCAGTACCCTACAGCGCGTGCGTCAAATCCACGCGAGTCGGCGCCGCCGTAAAGCAGACCCTTTTCGTAGTCGATAAAAATGCCCATGGCAGAGCCCCAGTATCCACTGTAGTATACGTCGTGCCCCATCATCTCATACAGGCGAATCGTGTCCACAGAAAATCCCACTCGCTGAATCCTCGTGCGATCCGGTAGCCAGGAGTGGTGTATCCGCGGCGCCTCGACGGCTTCAGCGATATTCATATCGTGGTCGATCACATTCAGAATGACCTGCATGACCGCATTGATGATGGTTCTGCCGCCGGGTGTTCCGATGGCCAGGACCGGTTTGCCGCCATAGGCAACGATGGTCGGCGTCATGCTCGAGAGCATGCGTTTCTCGGGCGCAACCAGGTTCGGTGGTGTACCGATCAGTCCGGTGGTTGAGGTATATCCGGGGATCGGATTGAAATCTCCCATCTCGTTGTTGAGAAGGAATCCCGCTCCCTCGACGACGATGCGTGATCCGTACCCCTGCTCGAGTGTATAGGTCACCGCCACCATGTTGCCGTCCGCATCTACGACCGAGTAGTGGTTCGTCTCCTCGCTCTCGTACGTAGCATAAGCGCGGGAAAACTTCGAGCTATCACTCTCTGAGGCCCTGAACAGATCGATCGAACTCCTGAGCTCAGCCGCATAGGATTTTGAAGTGAGGCGGTCGATCGGCATTTCCGGATTGAAGTTCGGATCGCCCAGGAACTCCGCCCGGTCGGCATATGCGCGGCGCATGGCTTCCGTAATCACGTGAAGATACATGGCCGAGTTATGCCCCATTTCCTTAAGATTGAAGCCTTCGACGATGTTAAGCATTTCGACCAGCACTGTGCCACCAGAGCTCGGAGGACCCATCGAATAGACGTCGTAACCGCGATACGTTCCGTGGATCGGGGCCAATTCCTCGGCTTCGTATCTCGCGAGGTCATCTTCCGTGATAAGGCCGCCGAATTTGCGCATGAAGTCTGCCATGAGCCGAGCCGTCTCTCCCTTATAGAATCCATCTTTTCCATGGTCGCGGATCCTTTCCAGGGAACGGGCGAGGTCGGGCAGTCGAATCGTTTCGCCCGGTTCATACGGGTTCGTGCCGTTTTTTAGATAGGCATCGGCTGTCGCTTTGTAGAGTGGATCTCTCTCGGCATTTCTCTGGAACCTGCGAGAGGCCCCCAGAAGCGCCCAAGAGAACTCGAAGCCGTCCGCAGCCAGTCTCACCGCAGGCTCCACGAGGTCTTTCCACGGCAGTTTGCCGAGTCGCTGGTGGGCCAGCCACATACCGGCGACCGTACCCGGCACTCCGACCGCGAGGAGTCCATCGTGGTTCGAATTGTCCCGGATCCGACCATCTTCGCCCACGTACATGTCGGCGGTGGCTGCCATCGGGGCTTTTTCCCTGAAGTTGAACGTGGTCGTTTCTCCGTCGGCGCCGTGATAAACAAGAAAACCACCGCCTCCGATATTGCCCGAACCCGGAAGTACGACCGCGAGGGCGAATGCCGTCGCGACAGCGGCGTCAACGGCGTTTCCGCCTCGCATGAGGATATCCCGACCTACGTCGGACGCCAGATACTGGCTCGATACGACCATGCCGTTCTTTGCCGGTACGGGTTGTCTTCCGCTCTGGGCCAGTAACGGCGCCGGCAGAACGAAGAAAACGGCCAGTAGAATCGAGAGTCTCTTGCGAATTGACTGCATGGAAATTAATCGGTAAGTGGGAAAATGTGAATGCACGTTCCACCGGGCGTCTGAGCCGGACGAAAATGTACAGATTGGGGCTCTGACGTTCCAACCCTGAAAGTGGATCCTGGAGCAAGCAGAAAGGGTGCCGGATCGAATGGAAGAGCGTACGCATAGCTCGTCCATCCATGCGGCCAGACGCCTATCAGTCTTCCAGTAGACGTCAATGCTCCTTGGGAGGAAGTCTCCCGCCTGGCAGCTTCTTGCCCGCAGGAAGTCCGGCTGCGAAGGGTTTCATGCCACCCGGCGGGGGAGAACGTCCCGCACGGCTACCCGGCATCTTGGCCGCAGGATCCGCTTTTCCGTACGTGCCCGTTCCGCTCGCCATCGCCTCGTACTTGGTCCAGCGCTCGTTGATGAGTTCCTGTCCCTGCTTCAGGAATCGTTCGGCAGCATCAGGATCTGATTTCGTCAGTATCCGGTAGCGGTTCTCATTGTAGATGTAGTCGCTGAGGGCAAGTGTGGGTTTCTTGGAATCGAGCTGGAACGGATTCTTACCTTCTTTCTTCCGGCGAGGATCGAACCTGTAGAGCGGCCAGTATCCCGATTTGGTCGCCAGGTCCTGCTGTTCGAGGCCTTTGGCCATATCGATTCCGTGGGCGATGCAGTGGCTGTAGGCGATTACGATCGACGCGCCGTCGTAGGACTCTGCCTCGACAAGCGCCTTTATCGTATGATTGTCGTTGGCACCGAGGGCGATCTGGGCAACGAAGACGTATCCGTAGCTCATGGCCAGGAGACCGAGATCTTTTTTAGGTGTTGGCTTGCCCCCGGCTGCAAATTTCGCCACAGCCCCGAGTCCGGTTGCCTTGGAGGCCTGACCGCCGGTGTTGGAATATACCTCGGTGTCTATGACGAGAACCTTGATGTTTTGACCGGTAGCCAGTACATGATCCAGCCCGCCATAACCGATATCGTACGCCCAGCCATCTCCGCCTATAATCCATACACTCTTTCGGACGAGCGTGTCGGCCAGACTTAACAGGTCTTTCGCTTCCGGCGAATCGATACCCGCAAGAACCTCCTTCAGCGCTTTGACCCGCGCTCTCTGCGCCTCGATTCCGGCTACATCGGACTGGTCGGCCGTCACCAGCTCGGCTGCCAGATCCTTTCCGATCACGTTTTTGAGTCTGCCGACGAGTTCGCCACTGTATTCGGCCTGTTTATCTACTGCAAGCCGCATGCCCAGGCCAAATTCTGCGTTGTCCTCGAAGAGCGAGTTGCTCCAAGCGGGTCCTCGGCCGTCCTTGTTCTGGCTCCACGGCGTCGTCGGCAGGTTGCCTCCGTAGATACTCGAACACCCCGTTGCATTAGCGATCAGGAGACGGTCTCCGAACAGCTGTGTCAGCAACCGCAGATAGGGCGTTTCTCCGCATCCGGCGCAGGCGCTCGAAAATTCGAAATAGGGAGGAAGAAGCTGGACATTCTTGACCTTGGTGAATGAAAGATCGACCGGAGCCCCGTCGCCGCCTGCACGCCCCCGGCCGAATGCGGGCAGTTGCTCGAAGAACTTCCAATTCTCTTTTTCGCGCTCGAAGATGGGGCGTTTGTCAACCATGTTGAGCGCTTTACGGCCCACCCGGGTGTTATCCTTCGCGGGACATATTTCGACGCACAATATGCATCCTGTGCAGTCTTCCGGTGACACCTGTAACGAGTAGAGATGATCCGGGAATTCCCTCCAGGAAGCCGGCATGCTCAGGAATCCTTCGGGTGCGTCGGCAAGCCGGTCTTTCCGGATAATGGTGGAGCGAATCACCGAGTGCGGGCAGACGATGACGCACTTGCCGCACTGTATGCAGAGATCCGGCACCCACTCGGGGATCTCTAGGGCGATGTCGCGCTTCTCCCACTGCGTCGTTCCGGTCGGGTACGTTCCATCGGCCGGGAGCGCACTTACGGGAAGGTCGTCTCCCCGTCCAGCTATGATCTCGGCGGTGATCTTCTGCACGAAATCAGGCGCTTCAGCCGGTACGGGAGGTCTCTGGACCATGGAACTGGTCGCGTTCGCCGGCACCGCGACCTCGTGCATGTACTCGAGTGCCGCGTCCACGGCCGCGTTGTTCTGCCGCACGACCGCTTCTCCTCGTTTGCCGTACGTCTTCCGGATGTAGCTCTTGATCTGCCGAATGGCTTCATGGCGCGGAAGAATCCCGGATAGCGCGAAGAAGGCCGTCTGCATGATCGTGTTTATCCTTGCGCCGAGGCCCTGTTCGCGCGCCACGCGATATGCATCGATCACAATAAATGTCAGATTCTTCTCTATGATCTGCTCCTGCACAAGTCTCGGGAGCTCATCCCAGACTTCGTCCGGTCCGTACGGGCTGTTGAGCAGAAACGTTGCGCCGTTCTGAGCAAGATCCAGCGTATCGTATCGTTCTAGGAAGCCGAACTGGTGCACGGCAACAAAATTGGCTTCTTGAATCAAATAGGTCGAGCGAATAGGATTTGGCCCAAAGCGAAGGTGTGAAATCGTTCGGGCACCCGCTTTTTTCGAATCGTATACGAAATAGCCCTGAGTGTAGTAGTCCGTATTCTCGCCAATGATTTTAATTGAGTTCTTATTGGCGCCCACCGTGCCATCGGATCCCAGCCCCCAGAACACCGCGCGCGTGACGTCATCGGACTCCTTCTCGACGGATCGGGCGTAATCGAGGCTAGTACGGGTCACGTCGTCATAAATACCAACAGTAAAGTGATTCTTGGGTTTTTGTCTTGACAACTCGTTGAAGATACCCTTCAGCATGGCAGGTGTGAACTCCTTGGACGACAGACCGTAGCGTCCGCCGATCACTGCCGGAAGACCGTCGAATCTGCCGCTGGCGACGGATTCGACGAGAGCCGTGAGCACATCCTGGTAGAGGGGTTCACCAATTGATCCGGGTTCCTTCGTGCGGTCCAGTACGGCTATTGCCCGTGTCGAGGAGGGAAGGGCGTCGACGAAACGCTCCACCGAGAATGGTCTGAACAACCGTACTTTGAGAACACCCACTTTTTCTCCGACGTCCGTGAGCGCGGCAACGGTCTCTTCGGCCGTTTCGGCCCCGGAGCCCATGAGCACAATCACTCGTTCTGCATCCGGATCCCCGACGTAATCGAACAGCCGATACCTGCGCCCGGTCAATTCGAACAACTGATCCATTTTCGCCTGCACCACATCGGGAGCCGCCAGGTAATACGGGTTCGACGATTCCCGGGCCTGAAAAAAGACGTCAGGATTTTGGGCCGTGCCCCTCATTACTGGCCGATCGGGACTGAGCCGTCTGGCCCGGTGGGCGTGCACATCATCCAGATCAATCAGCTTCCGGATCACGTCTTCGTCGAGGAGTTCAATTTTTTGAAGCTCGTGCGAGGTCCTGAATCCATCGAAAATATCCAGGAAGGGGATGCGTGAGGCCAGCGTGGAAGCGTGCGAGATGAGAGCCAGGTCCATCACTTCCTGTACCGAGTTGGAGAACAGCATCGCCCATCCCGTGGCTCTGACCGCCATCACATCGCTATGGTCTCCGAAGATCGAGAGTGCCTGAGCAGCCAGGCTGCGCGCCGCGATGTGAATTACGGTCGGCGTAAGCTCTCCCGCAATCCTGTACATATTCGGGATCATGAGCAGCAATCCCTGACTGGCCGTGAAGGTCGTTGTCAGAGCGCCGGATTGCAG
>JACZYK010000063.1 GCA_022571135.1 Bacteroidota bacterium | reverse complement strand
GGCAGGACGGACCCGGAAATTATGCGAACTATGCTTTCTGCTGCAGGTCTTAGCGAAGATCGCGTAGAGAGTCTGTTTTCTGAGTGCCTGGAAGCGTACACGCGCGTTCTCATGCAGAAGCTGAAGCCCGAACACGTGAGGGTTCTACCGGGTGTAAGGGATTTGATCCACCTGCTTCGTAACCGTGACGATATTGCGCTGGGGCTGGTGACGGGCAATCTCAGGGATACGGCATACCTCAAGCTTCAAGCAGCAGGATTGTCTTCCTTGTTCTCGTTCGGTGCATTTGGCAGCGACAGGGAGGATCGTTACAAGCTACCAGAGTTGGCCGCTCGAAGGGCGTCCGCCATGACGGGCATCTCGTTTACGGCTCGTCGAACCGTCATTATTGGTGACACCCCCCATGATATCGGATGCGGTAAAGCTTTTGGAGCCTGGACGGTGGGCGTCTGTACGGGGCCACATGATCGTTCGGAACTGTACGATTGCGAACCAGATCTGCTGTTGGACGACCTCTCCGATTCCGACCCGATTCTGGACCTCCTCGCAGGCATCCAAGATCAGTAGTAATGTCTAACAGGACCTGTTAACAGGCCTTAAAATCTTCTGAGAACGGCCTCGACAGATGCCGCATACGCGTCTCCGAAGAGATTGAGATGATTGATCAGGTGATACAGGTTGTAGATCTTCGCCCGTTCCGCGTAGCCCGTCTCCAGCGGCCAGGCGGATGAGTATGCCTCGTAGAACGCGGCGTCAAGAGATCCAAAGAGCGTAGACATGGCGAGATCTACCTCGCGGTGCCCGTAGTACACCGCCGGATCAATCAGTACGGGATTTCCGTCTTTTTCGACCAGTATGTTTCCTTTCCAGAGATCACCGTGGACGAGGGAGATATAGGGTCTGGCCGGTATGATATCGTCCAGACGTAGACACAATCTATCCATCATGCCGTCCCATTTCCGAGGCCAATGATCTCTCGACCTGGCCATCCGGACCTGGGGCATCAATCTGCATTCTCGGAAAAACGTGATCCAGTCGTCCGACTTAGAATTGGACTGCGCTGAAGAGCCGATGTAGTTGTCCTCCCCAAAGCCATAATCCTCGTGTGACCAACGATGAATTTCTGCCAGGCCTTCCCCGAGTCGCTTCCACGTCTCCGCCCGCGGCACACCGCCTTCAATCCACTCAAGGATCAGAGCACCACGGCGATCTTCAAGGGATATGTGCTCGATTACGCCAGGAATCCTTATGAGCGATGCCGCCCGTGCGAGCTCCGACAGGCCTCTGGATTCGGCCCCGAATGTCGCCGCTACTTTCTCTATTCCCCATTTGACGAAAAGCGACCTGCTACCGAAGTGCAGCCGGATCGCATCGCTTGTGCATCCCCCCGATACGGGCGAAACTCCGCTGATTGTTTCGTTGAGTGTGACCTCGATCCGATATCTTAGATCGTCATCGAGCACGGTATCTCATTCACTCAAGCTTATACTCAACAATCAGTCTGGAAGCCAGTTCTTCGACGGTCCTCTTTACAATGTTGAACACCTGCTGAAATCCGTCTCCCATTCCATAATAGGGATCGGGGACCTGGTAGTCTCCGGGCTCCGGATCCACCTCTCTGAACAGCCTGACTTTGTGGCTGTATTCGCCACCGGGATCCATGTAAAGGATATCGTGAAGATTATCCCTGTCCATGGCAAATATATGGTCGTAGCCCTCGAAATCCGCTTTCCCGAACTGCCGAGCGGTTTGGTCGCCGAGAGAGACACCGTTTCGAAGAGCGGTCTCTCTCATGCGCCTGTCCGGCGATTCTCCCGCATGCCAGGCGCCCGTTCCGGCAGAGTCTATTTCAAACCGGTCCTCAAGTCCACGCCTGGTGATCGCGTCTCTGAAAACGCCTTCCGCCAGCGGGCTTCTGCAGATGTTGCCCAGACACACGAACAGAATTCTGATTCTTGCTCTACTTCGATCCTCCATCTGAAGTAAATCTTACGAACGATTAAGCAAGCGTAAACATTTTCCTGTTGAGCCACTTGTTCAGCCCGTAGAACGATCCCATCGCGATGGTCCACTGAACCACGCAGGTCATAATGGTGTACTTCTGAATAGGGTCGTACCAGTTTTCTACGTCAGCCGCCTGCCAGAGCCACCAGACGAGCAGAATGACGGCTTCCGCCGGCACGATATACTTTATCAGTTTCTCCCATCCGGGACCGGCTTTCCAGTCACCGTCGACGTTGTCGACAGCCTCGAGTCTGAATGCGGTTGTCCCGTAGCGAACGACCGAGAACGCGACGAAAGCGCCCGAAATCATCAGTGCGACGCCCCAGACAAAGTCCTGATTCTCAAAGATTGAAAGATTCACGGCGGACGGGACACCGAGCGCAAAGCCCAGGCCGGCCACCGATATGACGGCCGTATTTTTGGACAAACCGAGATCCACAAGAAGACGTGACGTCAGTTCGATCATGGCGATCAGAGAACTGAATGCTGCAAATGACAGGCCCAGGAAAAATAACGCCGAGAGAATGCCGCCAAACTGCATATTGGCGAATAACTGCGGCATCCAGATGAACGTCAGACCCGTAGCAGCAGGACCGCTGGTCTGCATGACCTCCAGAACTTGCGATCGACTCAATTCGGCACCGAGTGTGGCGAAAACGATTCCGAAAATCATCATCGCGGCGAGCAGAGAAACCATATTGTTTCCGAATCCGGTGATTAAGGCATTCTTCACGACGCCGTGGCGGGCGTGCATGTAGGCACCGTAGGTGAGAATGAGTCCCCAGCCCGCACCCGTATCCCAGGCATTTTGCGTGAGGGCCTCCAACCAGACCCGCGGTCTTTTCAGGGTTGCCCAATCCGGCGTAAACAGGAAATCGATTCCTTCGAAAGCGCCACTGAGGGTAAGGGCCCGTATCACAGAGATAAGCACGATGACGAAAAGTGCCGGAATCAGGATTTTATTCACCCTCTCGATCGAGTTTATGCCCTTGATGACGACCACCGCTCCGATGCCCATTGCAATCGCATGGAAGAGGACAGGGCCTCCACCCGCCTGAAAGCCATCCCAGATCGATTGAGATGCTTCCATCGAGACCGGCAATGGATTCGATATCATCCGGGTGAAATAGTAAATACACCATCCGGCAACCACGGAGTAATAGAACATGATTGCCGTCGCAACAAAGCCGATAAAGGCGCCCATCCATGCAAACTTTTTCCCGGCTACCTTCGCGATCGTACCGATGACGCCCATTCGTCCCTTGCGTCCGAGCGCATACTCGGCGATAATCAGTGGGACTGACCACACCAGGAGAAATATGAACCAGGCGAACAGGAACGCGCCCGCTCCCTCATCCCCGCTGTTCTGCGCCACGATTCTCGGAAACCTCCAGATATTTCCGGTACCCACCGCAATACCCAGGACACTCACGATGAGTCCCCAGCGGCTGGAAAAGCGTTGTTCTGTACTTGACATGGGCGACAGGGGGTTGATTCTGAAAATTCTCGAGGATTATCCTTTATCTGGAATCAGAGTGAGGTGGTGAGAGAAGTCGCCGGTTTCGACCTCTTCCGGTACGGCCGGGAATTGAAGGGCGTTGTAATCGAAGTTGAGGTAGGTCGTGACCTGATCGTCATATCGCCGAGAGAATGGATTTCCGCTCTGACCTCCCGGATACACGCCGAATGCCGTCGGAGGATTGGTGGAGAAGTCAACAACGACGCGCCAGGACGCACTGGATGTCGTCATCATATTATCGCCCGGGGAGAGCGTCTGACGATACCCCGGAAACGGATAGGGTCCTCTCCATAGCGCCCGCAGTGCCGTTGATCGCGTCAGATGCCGAATCACAAGCTGATGATGCTCACCCCACCTGAGCGAGTCGCCTCCACGCTCTAACTCATCCCCATATTTCTCCGCCACGTGCTCCAACGTCATTCTCAGTATGTCTTCCGCCGTTTCTGTCTCAGGTGTCGATACGCGGTCGAACCACCGTGATTCGGGCTTATCGAGGATAAGCGTGAGCGTTCTGGAATCGGCAGGAATCACATGCTCGGTAAAGATGGTTTCATCCCAGACGAATCTCTTCAGCGTCGAGAGAAACTCGTGGAACAGGATGGGTTCTTTCTGATCGACGTGCGTTTCTCGATCCCATGAAATGAGAACTCTTCTGACTCGGCCGGCACGTTCCGAGAGTTCGTCAATTCCTTGCAGAACCGGCACAAACAGGTCCGCCTGCACCGCATGTACGTCGGCCTGGTAGGATTTGAGATCCGCGACGGAGTGCCTTGATTTGCCGGAAAGCAACTCATCGATTCGAATCGAGCGGTACGCGTCTCTCCAGTCGTGGCCGAGATAGTAAGGATACCCCTCCGCGGCAGGTTGTTGGTTTGTCGAGGTCAGATAACCTCTCTCGGGCAGAATCGAGTGAGGCAATTCTTCGAACGGTACCCGTGCTATCCATTCATTGGCGCTGCGGGATCCGTCCAGTACTCCTGCGCCGGATTCGCCTCCGCGAACAGGCATGTAACCCGTCGATCGGATCGCAATCGTTCCCGATCTCCCGGCGAACAGGATATTCTGCATGGGTGAATCCCAGTAACGAAGCGCATCTTCGAACTCGTCGTAGTTCGAGGCATGACCCATCTTCCATATAGATTCGAGCGTCCTCGACGTATCGTGGGCTACCCAGCGAATAGCCGTGGCATTGTCGCCATCAAATAGGACCGGACCGAATCTGGAGTAATAGAGGGTGTCTATGACGTCATCCATTCCAGCAATGCGAATCGTATCTATAAGAACATCCATTGCTTCGAGTCGGTCGTCGATGAAGTAACTCTTTCGATCGTCGCCAAGGCGCAGCGCGTAGTAGTCGATCTGGTCCGATCCCGTGTTTGTATATACCCAGGCCGTCGTGGGGGTAATCCCCTCGACAATCGCCGGGGTCCCCGGAATCGTAACGCCGTATACATTCATCGTCGGCGTCACGAGATGCGCCTCGTACCAGATCGCCGGAAGTGACAGGGACAAATGCATGTCTCCGGCGAGAATAGGATAGCCGGTGGCTGAGCGGCCCGCTCCGACGGCCCAGTTGTTCGATCCCTTTCCAGTTCTATACCCTTCCGCGAACGTTTCAGGCTCCGGGATGAAACCAAAACTCAATCGGTCGACAACGCGTTGAGATCTCAAGAGGGAATCATCATTTGCCGTGGAGGTCCAGTGTTCCTCTTCCGGCGGAATTATGGGTACGAAATACCTGGAGAATTGTGGAAACAGCCGGTTATACTCCTCTTCATCCAATCCCTCCATCAGAGCAGAATAGTGGGCATCGTCGCCACGATACGTGAGATCGTAGGTCATGTACTGAAGGACCAGAATCGCATCCACCGGCTCCAACAACGACGGTCTGTACCCGCTTACCCTGAATTCGAAGGGATCGTCCTCCGGACGTAATGAAGATATATAGGCGTTGGCGCCTGTCTGATACCAATCGATCAGATCCATCTGGATCGAGCCCGTCGATTTCAACCATTCGATGTTTTTCTTTGCAGCCCACGTAAAACCGATGCGCCTGAAGAAACGATCGGTCGATAAAGCACCGCTCCCCAATACCTCCGAGAGTCTCCCTGAAGCGGATCTCGGGATAAAATCCATTTGAAAAAGTCTATCCTGAGCAACCACGTATCCAAAGGCTATCAGCGCATCCCTGTCATTCTCTGCGAAAATATGTGGGACTCCCCTCGAATCCCGCACCACCTGCACCACGTCGGACAACGCGGGGATAGACAGCTCCTCGAAATCGAAACGATCAGCTCTCAATGCGGTTCGATAGAGCCCATTCACCGGGTCCAGGAGATCTCCCACGACGAAACCTCCAGAGACGGGTAGTTTCAGCAGGATGAACAGGACCGTAAGGCCTGAGGCAGAACGTAGTAGACGGCCCGCTTTTCCCGTCATACCGATAGGCCCTGGGTTTGCAGCGTTTCGAAGCTCCGGATCCGGGACTCCGCAGAGTTCGCGGATTTCTTTGCATCCAGGCCCAGATAGCAGATCATCTCGTCGGCAGCGTTGGCATAGTCGATCGAGCCACGCGCCTTCGGGTTCGACTCGAAGACCGTAAGACCATCATGAAGAGTTACCGACAGTGTTGTGCAGGTCCTAATAGTCGTTTTCAGAACGCGCTCCCCGTATCGATCCCGTAGATACTGACGGTACGCATAATGATTGCGCTTTCGTCCATCAACCATCGTCAGAATAAGCCGAGGCACTTCCATACCGGGATTCAACTTCTTTTTCAAGACCATGGACGTTTGATATGTCTGCTCTGCACCGACGACAGGTTGATACTCCGGCAACACCGGGATAAGGACATGCCCGCTCGCCGCCATGGCGTTCAGGCTGTATACCGTTACAGCGGCAGCAGTATCAAATATGAGGAGGTCATACGACGAGTCGACTCCGTCGGTGAACTCTCTCAGCCATAACACGTCCGTCGGTTTATTCAGCCGACGCATAGCCGAAGATAGCGCGGGAGAAGCCGGAATAAGATCAAACGTGTTGAGACGCGCGATCGGTAGCGCATCGTAATCCACCTCGTGACCGAACAGGACGAGAGAAGAACTTGCCGCAGCGGGTTCGGACACTCCCAACATCCGCGTCAAAAAACCCTGCGGATCCAGATCGACGACCAGCACCCTGCTTCCGGAAAGACCAAAGGCCGCGGCGAGGTTCATTGTGGATGTTGTCTTACCCGTACCTCCTTTGTGATTGCAAATTGCGAGCGTGGTCATAAAGAGAAAAAACTTTCTACTTTGGGTGTGAATGAAATTAGCCTCATACCCGGCGTGTGTCAAATAGTATGATTACACTCGTCATTGGGGTAGAATCGCTCCGTCCGGACCCGTGAAGTGCTCCGTTAATCTGAGTCGAACCAGAGGAATACGCCAGCGGCATGAAGAACTTTCTGCGACATCCCCGACATCTACTTCGGCTGTCCTGTATTGTCGGGGGCGTTTGTCTTGGTTTGAGCTACCCACCCATCGGGCTGGTTCCACTGGGTTGGATTGCTCTGGCGCCTGCCTTTGTCGGAGTCGTGCGATCTGACAGACGTGAGGCCTTTGTAAACGCATGGCTTCTATATCTGGCCTGTTTTTCGATCGCCTTTTACTGGCCGCTATTCCATGTTCGTACGGATACCTCTCTGATCTCAGCCCTTGCGTGGCTTGCGCTTACCATGCTCCATGCAGTGCCGTTCGGAGTCGGAGCCGTCTGGAGTGAGCGGATCAACGGAACAAGCGGGATATGGATTACCGGAGCGATGGTACTCATCTTCGAATGGTTTCTAACGGAGGGACCTGTACCTATGCCGTGGTCCTTGATGGGCAATTCTCAAGCTGCTTCCGTGGTGACGGTCGCGAGTGCACGCTTTGTCGGGGTTTCAGGATTGTCTTTATTGATCGTGATCGCGAATCTTGGCTTCGCGCTCGCCTTTGTCTCTCGAAGCAGAAAGAGAATCGCGGCGGTCGCGATCGCGGTCTTCATCCCCCTCGTATCGATTCTTGTCGGCGCACTCCCGAACAAGGTTGTTTCTAAACATCAAGTGCGCCAATTGCGAGTCGGAATTCTGCAACCCGGCTATAGCCCTGCATTCTGGTCATCCGTATACAATATCGATCGAGTTGATTCTCTTATCGCACTCAGCGACGCTTTCCTGGATGACCTTGATACGTCGCCGGACCTTTTAATATGGCCGGAGACCACTCTGCCCGTGGATACAAACTATTCTAATCCAGATGGCGTTTTCGGACCGGTTTCCGAGTGGACGACGCGTAGAAACCTGTCTCTTCTTACCGGAGCCGTAACCGATCTTGGCCGCCTCCAGCCAGGAAATCAACCGGATCGAGCCGGACCGTTCGAGAACAGCGTAATTCTCTTTGAGCCCGATAGCGCCCAGCGGCGATCAGGGAAAAATATTCTTGTTCCTTTCGCCGAATACGTCCCTTTTTCGGAATTACTGTCTGTCCTGGTTGATCTCGCTGTTCCTGCAGGAGGTGTTCGAGGATACGTCCCGGGTAGCTCACCTTCGGTGTTTTCGACGAATGATTTGTCATTCGGCGTATTGATATGTTTCGAAAGCGTATTTCCCGCCTATGCGCGCAGAATGGCGCTGATGGACGTGGATTTTCTTGTCGTCGTCACTCAAGATGGATGGTGGAAAGGCACAGCGAGCTACGATCAACACCTCTACTTCAATCGGATAAGGTCGATCGAACTGGGCCTGCCCATCGTGCAGGTTGGCGTCGACGGACTCTCGGCGCTCATTCTACCTGACGGTCAAATATTCGGGGTCACCGCACCGAGATCCCGGGCGGCGGTGATCTACGACGTACCCATCACTGCAGTCAATACTGTGTACAGAAGAATCGGGAACATGCCCGCAAAAATCGTTCTTGGGATCTGGATTCTCTTTTCTTTGTTGTACGCCATTCGATCCAGACACTCAACACAATGATCAGGGCATCGTGTACCTGACTACACCGTTCATCCTTGCCTCCAGATCTCCCAGACGGAAGAAACTGCTTGCCCTGCTGGAGATTCCGTTCGAGGTTGCCGCGGCCGAGGTTCGGGAAGAGAGACTTCCCGGTGAGTCTCCCCGGGGCATGGTCTCCCGTCTTGCTTTGAAGAAGGCCTGTACGATAGCGAAAGAGAATCCTTCGAGTATGGTCCTGGGTGCAGACACGATTGTCGTCGTCGATGACAGCATATTGGGTAAACCGGCGACAGTAGAAGAGGCCGCTTCCATGCTGAGCCTTCTGAGCGGGAGAACCCATACAGTAATGACGGCCGTGGCAGTTGTGATAGCAGGTGCATCGAGGACCTCGGTAGCCGTCGAATCCACGGATGTTACATTTGCGCTTCTGAGCGAGACGGAGATCGATTCCTATATACGTACGAGCTCTCCGTTCGATAAGGCCGGGGCATACGGAATTCAGGACGATCGGGGAGCTCTTTTCATATCGGGGATCAAGGGCGATTTTTACAATGTAATGGGCCTCCCTATCCACCGACTGTATAATCTACTTCGGTCCGACTTCGCAGATTTAATATTCGAATCCGAGAAGCAAAGCTCCTCAGCGAGCAACCCGTGACCAAGGAGTTCCATGCGAAAATCATTCGAAAACATACGAGTGCTCCTCATTCAGGCGCGGAATACGGCCGATATGGAGGCCCAGGAGCAGGAATGCTTTCTTGAGAGGTGCCGTCTCCGTCACGATCAACTGGACAGCTTGAACATTGCGCGGACGCATTTTCACGACAACATACTGGAGGGCTATGATGCGCTGTTCATCGGTGGTGCGGGAGAATACTCAGCGTGTGACGATTATCCCTGGACGGATGAGCTTCTGGACGTTGTCCGAACCGTCTATCGGCTCGAATTTCCTACATTCGGATCCTGCTGGGGACACCAGATCATTGCCCGGGCACTCGGGGGGCGGGTTGAAAAAGATCCGCAACGCGCCGAAATGGGATGCCGTCCCATTCAACTGACAAGAGCCGGGACAGAAGATTTATTGTTCCGTGATTTCCCATCCTCGTTCCAGGCAAATACGGGACACCACGACCGTGTTGTCGAGTTGCCCCCCGGCGGTATAGAACTAGCATTCAACGAGTCTCAACCCAATCAGGCATTCAGACTCGCTGGAAAACCCATTTTCGGTACGCAGTTCCACAGTGAACTGGACGCCCATCGTGAACGCGAGCGAATCTTCAGATACAGGAACTATTATCTCGACGAGCTTGGGGACGAGGAGACGTTTCAGAGAGTCCTTGAGGAGCTGGCCGAGACGACCGAAGTCGATCATCTGATGAACGATTTTCTGAAGAAGTTCGTCGTGTACTGATTCGGCGCCGGCATCGTGGACCCAGGCTACGGATGGTATCCCGGATGGATGAGCTAATCTGCTCCCTCGCCTTCAACCCACTGGACCGCATGTTGCATGAGTTGGGCGGCGCTCGACAGGCTCAGCTTATTTTTGATTCGGGCTCTGTACGACTCGACCGTTTTTACCGACAGATGGAGTCGCTCGGCTATTTCTCGGGTTCCAAAGCCGCGACCCGTCAGTTCGAACACTTCCAACTCTCTGTCGCTAAGAATATCCAGCGGCGACTGTGCGACAGCCTCATGCCCCGCAGCCAGACCGAGAAGAAGACGCTCGTTGATCTCGTCACTGATATAGATCCCGCCGTTCAGAACTCGCCGAACGGCTTTTATCATCACCTCCCCAGCTTCGAGTTTCATGACGTAGCCACGTGCACCGGCTCGAATGGCGCGCTCGGCGTAAAGAGCTTCGTCATGCCTGGACACGACGAGTGCCCGGATCGACGGTCTGATGGCATGCATATGCTTGATCAGCTCCAGGCCGCTCATACCGGGCAAAGAAATATCTACGATCACCAGGTCGGGGTTTTCCCGCTCGATAAGTCCCAATCCGTCCTCGGCATTCGAGGCTCTTGCCAAAGAACTGAACGCCGGACTTGGGCTGAAAAAGACCTGATTGACACACGCTCTCGCTCGTAGGAAAATGGCGGCTACACATTTCAAACAAAGGAGGCTTCCATGATTTACGAGTATCGCGTATATGAGGCCGCGCCGGGCAAGATGGCCGCGCTTCATGCAAGGGACACTATCGGGGCCGGCCAAGAGGTCGA
>JACZYK010000351.1 GCA_022571135.1 Bacteroidota bacterium | reverse complement strand
CGTGGGCACGCACGGCCGAGGTATCTGGATTCTGGACGACCTCGCACCGCTCAGCGAATGGACCGGCGCCGAGGCTCCCGTCCACCTTTTCAGTATACGGGATGCGACCATTTTTCAGTACTGGAAGGATACTTCGTACAGGGGACAGGCCGCATTTGCGGGCACGAATCCAGACTTCGGCGCGTATTTGAACTACCAGCTCCGCACGCCCGCGGATTCGGTCGTTATCAAGGTGACGAACGAAGCGGGAGATACGGTGAGGGAGTTGACGGGCCCCGGAGACGCCGGAGCTCTTCACCGCGTTGTCTGGGATCTGCGGCATGAACCCCCGCCTTACCGGGAAACATCTCGCGACAGGCCGGGCCTGACCCTGTCCGAAACGATATTGCCGGAGTTGGCCCATCCGGTGACGCCCGTGGGCCCGTTCGTCTCGCCGGGCGTCTATTCCGTAACGGTGGATGCGGACGGCTCGACGGCGTCGGGCCGGGTTCGCGTGCTGGGTGACCCGAAACTTCCTGTCTCCGATCACGATTCGAGAGAGCGAGAAAATTTCCTGGTGGATTTGCTCGACATGCAGCGGGAGGTCTGGGAAAAGGTAAACACAGCAAACGCGGCGCGAGGATTTCTTATC
The DNA here is from genome assembly GCA_022571135.1 of Bacteroidota bacterium. Classification (GTDB taxonomy): domain Bacteria; phylum Bacteroidota; class Rhodothermia; order Rhodothermales; family UBA10348; genus JACZYK01. The sequence goes on along the minus strand of JACZYK010000351.1, from coordinate 1,509 downwards.
GCCTATCGGGACTCGCTCGGCTCCCTGGATCAGAAGCCCGAAGAGTTAGTCCTTCTAGCCGAAGCCCGAGCGGACTCGGCCGCCGCACGATCTCAACGCATCGAGGGACTCCGGTCTCAGGTCTCCAGCCTTGCCAGCGCCCTGAATGGACGCGGTGTGCGCCAGGGCAGTCTCTTTCCGCCGACCGAGACCCACCGGGACCGAAAAAGGACGTTAAAGGGGCGCCTGGAGTCCGCCGCCGAAGGACTGAGAGAACTGGAAACCTGGGTTTCCGAGTTAAATTCGGGGCGCCGCTAATCGCCTCACGACGCAGGACCGAAAACAAACGTAAGGATCTGAAGCAGCCTCCACCGATGGATAAAAGGTCTACAGCGGTCATCGGCCTCGGCTCAAATCTTGGAGACCGTGCGTCGAACATCCGTTTCGGGATCGCAGAAATCGAGCGCCTGCCGGGCACGCGTATTTCTGCCGTGTCGTCGCTCTATGAGAGCGCGGCCCACACGATCGACGAGAACGAAATCCAACCCGACTATCTGAACGCCGCGGCGCTGCTGGAAACCACCCTCTCGCCTCATGATCTCCTCGAGCGCTGCCTGGAAATCGAGAGAGCCCGGGACAGGCTTCGGGATCGTGATCAGCGGTGGCAATCGAGAAGGCTCGATCTGGATATCCTCGTTTTCGGAAGAGAGACGATTTTCGATGAGCGATTGACCGTACCGCATCCCCTCCTCGGTCAGAGGCGATTCGTCCTTGCTCCGCTTATGGAAATTGCGCCGGAACTGCACATTCCAGCGCCGTTTGATGCGCCGGTTCAATATCTTCTGGAGCACTGTACCGATACGACGATCGTTGAAATCGTATCGAAAGGCAGAGATCGAGAAAGCACCGAATGACAGGCCCGGAAGACCACATTTTACGGGATGAATCCACCTCCAACGCCGACGGCACGCCGGCGACGTTGCCGGATCACCTCCAGTATATCATCGTCGAGGGCGTCATCGGGGCCGGAAAGACGACGCTCGCCGCTATACTCGCGAACCGGTTTCGCGCACAACTCGTCCTCGAGAGCCCGGACGAAAATCCCTTTCTGGAGAAATTCTACGAAGACAGGGAGCGGTGGGCGTTTCAGACCCAGTTGAGCTATCTCGCCAGCCGATTTCGACAGCAGCAGAGCCTGCTCAAACTGGATCTCTTCCACCGCATACTCATCAGCGATTACGCTTTCGATAAAGACCGTATTTTCGCCCGAATCAACCTGGACGGGTCGGGGTACGAGTTTTTCCTGGAACTCGGGGCCCTTCGGGGGATCGCCCTGGACACCGGCGCCGGCAAGATGTACTGGGGCGACTGGGGGGGGGGGCCGGCGCTACCGCCCGCGATCGAACGGGCCAACCTCGACGGGACGGAGGTGGAAGTGCTCGCCGAATTGGAGCCCTGGTGGGAAAGACCACATGACATCACGCTGGACCTGGACGCGGGCAAAATGTACTGGAGCCGCTTTGGCGACCC
>JACZYK010000062.1:7801-10739 GCA_022571135.1 Bacteroidota bacterium | reverse complement strand
CCGGTCGAGGTGCACCCCGAACGATTCGAGGCCAAAATGATCCGGGATGCGATCACGTCGCCCGACGGAAATACACTCATCTTCCACGCAGTAGGATATCTCTGGAAGAAGACTCTTCCGGACGGACGACCCGAGCGCCTGACGACCGACACAGACCACTTCGAGTATGACCCTTCGTTTTCACCGGACGGCAGCACGATTGTCTACACAACCTGGAACGACGAAGAGCTGGCAGCGGTCGTGTCGATACCCGCCGGTGGCGGTAATTACAGGGTCCTGACGACCAGGAAGGGGTACTACTCCCGGCCCCGGTTTTCCCCGGACGGAGAGCGCATCGTATACGTACGCGGAAGTGGAGGCGGATTGCTCGGCAATCTTCATGGAGTCGACCCGGGCATCTACTGGATGCCCTCGCAAGGCGGAGAGGGAAATCTGGTAAGGGACGGCGGAAGAGAGCCCCGGTTTGGACCAGATAACAAACGCATTTATTTCCTGTCCGGTGACGGATTGAGCAAAGAATACAAGAGCGTCCGCCTCGACGGCGGAGACGAGCGCACGCATCTCAAGCTCAAGTATGCCAGCACCGTCGAGCCGAGTCCGGACTGGAAGTGGGTGGCCTTCAATGAACTCTTCAACGCATACGTGAGTCCATTCCCGAAAACGGGCAATGCTGTCGATCTTAAAGAGGATACCGAGGCGATTCCGGTCAGAAAAATCACGCGCGACGTTGGGACCGAGCTGCACTGGTCGAGCGACAGCAAGTCTCTCCACTGGATGATCGGACCCGAATACTTTACCCGGGATCTCAAGGACATCTTTACGTTCGTAGAGGGCGCGCCTGAGGAGCTTCCGCCTATCGACTCGACGGGAACGCGGGTCGGACTCATACTCGAAAGCGATATACCCTCAGGTTCCGTTGCCTTCGTAGGCGCTAAAATAGTCACCATGAACGGTGACGAGATCATCGAAAACGGGACAGTCGTCGTCGAAGGCAATAGAATCATGGCGGTCGGGCCTGCAGCGGAGGTGACGGTGCCTGCGGGCGCTTATCGCGTGGATGCATCCGGCAGCACGATTATACCCGGTCTCGTCGACGCGCACGCACATTTGAACCACTTCTTTACCGGGCCGGTCCCGCAGGAAAACTATGTATACTATGCCAATCTGGCGTTCGGCGTCACGACTGCTCACGATCCGTCCGCCAATACCGAAACGGTCTTCACACTGTCCGAAATGGTCCGGACCGGAGAGATCGTCGGCCCGCGGATCTTTTCAACAGGAACGATCCTGTACGGCGCGGATGGAGATTTAAAAGCGATCGTAGAGGACTTGGCCGACGCTCGCTCTCACGTCAGACGCCTCAAAGCCGTAGGCGCGATCAGTGTCAAAAGCTATAACCAGCCCCGCCGTGAGCAACGCCAGCAGATTCTGAAAGCTGCACGCGAGCAGGAAATGATGGTCGTACCGGAAGGCGGCTCCACGTTCTTCCATAACATGACCATGGTCTTCGACGGCAGCACCGGGATAGAGCACAATGTCCCTGTGGCGCCTCTGTACCAGGACGTCCTTAGCGCCTGGGCCGAGACCAGGGCCGGTTACACGCCGACGCTCGTCGTGTTGTACGGCGGCCCGAGCGGAGAGAATTATTGGTACCAGCACACGAACGTCTGGGAAAATGAGCGGTTGCTGAAATACCTACCACGCCGGAATATCGATCCTCGTTCTCGTCGTCGGATAAAAATTCCGGAAGAGGAGTATTTCCACATCGAGGTCGCTGCGCAGGCCAAGAAACTGTTCGACAGGGGAATTACCGTACAGATTGGAGCTCACGGACAGCTCCAGGGGCTGGCCGATCACTGGGAAATGTGGATGCTCGAGCAGGGTGGAATGACGCCTCACGAGGCGCTTCGGAGCGCCACGCTGAACGGAGCGATGTATCTGGGCCTGGATGGGGATATCGGATCGATCGAACCGGGTAAACTGGCCGATCTTATCGTTATCGACGGCGACCCGCTGGCGGACCTCCGAGTGTCCGAGAATATATCGCTGGTCATGGTCAACGGACGTCTCTACGACACCGACACGATGGACGAGATCGGAAACAGATCCAGGGAGAGAGGTTCGTTCTGGTTTGAGCGCTAGTGCTTACTCACATAAATCCGCGTACATCCGAGCGTGCATACCGTCCGACTTCGTTGTACCTCCTTGCCGTAGCCCTGCTGTGCCGCGACGGCACGCCTTGTCGGCCGGCCGCATAGTCACTCTCGGTGTTACGCGGATTTATCCGACTAAACACTAGGAAGCCGAGTCTGATCGCTGTGAAGAATCCCTCGAACTCCGCATTCTTTTGAGTAGCTCGGAGGCAATCTCTTCGATCGGCTTCTTGGTCACCTGGATGACGGGCCAGTCGGGGCGTTTTGAAAAGATTCCATTTGCGTATGCGATCTCCCGACGCACGAATTCAATGTTCGCGTATTCACCCGTCGCACCCCCCAGATGCTCGTGACGGACCTGCCTGAGTACCGACAGGTACCGGGGCTCGGTCGAAAGGCAGAAAACTTTACCTTCGGGCAACTCCATCACCGGCCCAGGCACTGGTAGGTCCAGCACAACGGGAACGTTTCCGACCAGCCATCCCTTGAATGCAAGATAGATACTGAGCGGCGTCTTGAAGGTGCGAGAAACGCCCAGCAGAACGATGTCCGCTTGCCTCAGGTGATGGGTTCGTTGTCCGTCATCGTGACGAAATGCGAATTCCATGGCCTCGATTCGCTGGAAATATTCCTTGTTCAGCTCGCGAAAAAGCCCAGGACGCTCTGAAGGTGTATCCGACAGAAGAACCATCAACTGCGTCAGAAGGGGTCCCATAAGGTCGATGGTCTCGACGTCGTGGAGGCGTCCCGCCACACCGATCGCCGTCCTCAGTTCGTTCGATACG
>JACZYK010000062.1:0-7791 GCA_022571135.1 Bacteroidota bacterium | reverse complement strand
CGCGCCGGCCATCAGCACGTGCGCGATGCGCATGTCCATCAGCTTCAGCTCGAACAGGATTCGAGACTGTACGGCCAGCGAGGTCGCTCCCGCCGCGATCGCCACGATCACTCCCGCCTTCCTCGCGCTATCGCCTCCAAAATGCACCACCGCAAAGTACGTCAGCACCGCCGGGACAATGAATCCTCCCGCCGATTCGGCTTCCTGCACAACCGCGAGAACCTGCTCGGGCGTCCTGATCCGTGGCCGGCGCTGTATGTTTAACTCGGCGCCTTTGAACTGCGCCAGAGCGGATCGGAGTATCTGCTCCGCAGTGCCCCCCGTACCATCGGATATGATAAAGATGCGATGCATCGCTCAATGACTGGGTGAATCCGCAGTTTCGGAACCGTAAGTCTATAAAGTAGAGCGTCAAGGCTACTTCTTCATCCGGATGAAAATCTGGTCTCCGATGCCGTTGGAATAATGCGCTGCTATACGGCGTCACGCGCTACTACATTTCGTGTGTCTCCCCCGAAACCGCTGACATCGCGTGATTGCGCGTAGCGGCACTTTCGGCATCAGCCATCCGATGACGGATCGGATGATTGCGGTTTTCCCAACCGGTCTTTTCTCAGTGTGAGTGGTCCGACATAATCGGAGCTGACCGAGCATTTCCAGTTCGGCCAATCGTCTCCTTTGTACTGGTTGTTCTGCCACTGAAACGGACGCAGATTGGTAATGTGATCGGTTCCGCCCTGGACCACCGGCTGGATGTGATCGATCTCCCATCCCTCGCCTTTCTCGACCGACTTCCCGTATTCATCGTAACTGATCCAGGCCCCGCACTCGTCCATCCTCTGCATATCCGGATCATGAGCGCTAATTACCTTTCCCTTATTCCAAACCGCATCGATCTGTTCGCGAGTCCACGGCCTGCCCTCCGAGTTCGTATTGCGCTGCCTCATGCGACGTTTATTGATTCGATCTGATTTACGCCATGCCCGGTCCTTTGGAAGTAAAACGCAAGACTTCAGATGTAAACGCCACGCGGGACCAGTCCTTATTGAAACAGTTCTACCCGACTCGATCCGATCTCCCGGATGTTCGTCAACTTGAGCTCGATGGGCTCCGATTCCAGCGTCGGCAGAAGTTCTGAGATCCGGGACAGGGCCAGCGAACTGTAGTATATCCCGGCGTTTCCGTTGATGGTAAACTCGAGTGGATCGACATTGATAAACTCGTTTGAGCCGCCACCGTCATCACCCGAGCACTCCTGGCCCTTGATGTGATGGTAAACCGCTAGCTCGTAGATGAGCGGTTCACCGGCTGAGGCAACGTCATATACACGCACGGAGAACGCCCCGTCCCGGTTGGCGATATCGTTCTGAACATTTTTTGATTTGGTACCCCTCAAAGAGCAGAGTGCGTCGAATGTGACACGAAACAGGGCAAGATCGCCCGGATCGAAACGCTGAGAGAATGCATCGGTGGAATTGCCTTCGATGTGCAAACTCGTCGTTTCGAAAACGAAGGATCCAGAACTGGCGTTGGGATTGAAGAATTCGGCTCGGACGTCGGAGTAACCGCCGGCCTCTATGATTTCATCCCAGCACAATCCACCGTTGTCGTCGCACCCTGAAAAAATCAGATCGACGTAGGTCACATCGAACTTGTCATCATACTGGTGTTCGTGGTAGAGTTCACTGTCAGTGGACTCATCGAATACGTCGACATCAAAATGACCTCCAGGAAGCCCGGCGTCTTCCGCTCCGCCCTGTTCACCCTCAGACGTCAGTGTTCGTATGATGACAGCGCCATATAGATTCGTATAGCCCATGAATTCGTGCTTTCCGCCCTGGCTCGAAACGTAGACCAGTCCTTCCCACCTCGATGTCCCGTCCATCTTGAGCCTGCCGTTCACATACAGCACTCCGTACCCCTCGACGTTTCCTTCCACAACGAGATCACCGTTAACGACGATGATAACCGGATCCAAAGGTGTTCCATACGTCTCGTTCCCTTTGAATTTCTGCTTTCCCTCATATTCTATACGGTCCGGATGCGAGAGGATGGAATCCGCCAACGCGTCCAGATCCAGGGCGGGATTCCCGATCACCAAGTCTCCGTTACCGTCTACGCCCCACATCTGGTCTGCGTCGACGGCGGTCTCTACGGCGTCTCCTGTCGTTTGTAGCAGAGTCCGAATCGCGTGTGTATCGACACCTGTTCCAGAACCGGTGGCACCTGGAGGATTGGTATCCAGTCCCGCAATCAGAAATGAATTTCCGGAGGCATTGACCTCATCCACCGGTCCATCGATTGTCAGTGCATCGAGCAGGGCTACCCCCGAGCGATCCATGGTGGCGTAAATGGAATGCTCCGCACGACCTACCCTGCCTGTGGCCTCCAGAGACACCGGAGCACCCGGATCTCCAATCGCAGTAAACGTGTATCGACCGTCGCGATACGCGTTGTCCGTTATCGCGGGTCTATAGTTTTCAAAATCAGCTGCCGTACCGGCGACCAGTACATTGAATGCCGAGTGAGCAAGTTCTCTCGCCAGAACCCGCTCTTGATAGAGCGCCTGTACGTCGTCCCTCTCTCGCTCGATTGCGAACTGACTGGCATAGTTGCCCGAGAAACCGAGCATGGCTGCGGTGACAAGGAATATCGCTGCTTTCCCCATGATCTCTCCTCCCTTTCGCTACAAGTCTTCAGTATGATTAAGCAACCTTCGCAGAGAGATCTGCCTCGGCCCGTTCGGGGGAGGAGCGGATTCCAGAGGTTACTTTTCCGAAGGTCTGCGATGCATTCTCTCGGGGCAAGAATGAGATGAGGGGATGACGGCAACCGGGTGTATCGAACATTAATACCCAATAACCGGCAAAGGGGGTATCGACAGAATTCGTCTCATCTATAGTCGGAAAAGAGAAAATTCAAGATTTTTCTTTCGATTTTTCTCGCCTGCGCCTCACTCCTAGCGAAATACCTCCTTGCCGCAGACTCGGAGACCGCAATGGCAAGCGGTTCGGTCGACGGATTGACTCGAACAAGTAGAATGGTGACACCTCCCGGTGCGGGTCGGTCTGCACCGGAGGTATATTCGAATAACGGTCCAGGCACGCGAGCCCTCTTCGCTCAGGCGGCATCTATTGCCCTTAAGAGATTAGCCATCTCTATAGCCGCCGTTGCAGCTTCGACTCCCTTGTTTCCACCCTTGCTTCCCGATCGTTCGATGGCCTGTTCGACCGAATCGCAGGTGAGCACCCCGAATGCAACGGGAACGCCGCTCTCCAAACCGACCCTGGCTATTCCTCTGGCCGCTTCACCCGCCACGTAATCGAAATGGGGCGTTGCGCCTCGAATCACCGCGCCCAGGCATACGATGGCATCATACCGACCAATTTCGACCATCTTTTTGGCAACGAGAGGAAGCTCGAAACATCCCGGAACGTGCGCTATGTCGATGGCGTCGTCGCTTACGCCGTGCCGCACCAGCGCGTCTCGGGCCCCTTCCACGAGCTTGCCAACCATGAAATCATTCCATCTGGAGGCGACAATGCCGATGCGTAATCCGGTTCCAACCAGATCACCCGAAAAAACCTGACTCATCTGATTTCTCTCTTTTGTTTCGAAGTCGTCCGGATCACGTCTCGCCTTCGAGCAGGTGATCCAGTTTGTCCGCTTTTGTTCTCAAGTACTGCCTGTTTTCCGGCCCCGCCTCGACCTGAAGTGGCACCCGCTCCACGACCCGGATCTGATTCGATTCCAGATCCGAGATCTTGTCCGGATTGTTGGTCATCAGCCGGATGCTCCGGATCCCCTGATCGTGGAGAATCGCTGCAGCGACAGCGTAGTCACGCTGGTCGGGAGAAAACCCCAAACACACGTTTGCCTCGACGGTATCGAGCCCCTGATCCTGAAGAGCGTAAGCTCGAATCTTGTTTATCAGGCCTATCCCTCGCCCTTCCTGCCGCAAATAGATCAGATACCCCTCGCCTTCGGCGGCGATGCGTTCGAGCGCCGTATCTAACTGCTCACCGCAATCGCATCGAAGCGAGCGCAGGACGTCGCCGGTCAGGCATTCGGAATGAAGGCGAACCAGCGGGCTTTCGGCCTTCATTTCTCCGTGGCTGAGCAGGAGGTGCTCCAGATTCTGCCCGTCCAGGTACGCCGTTGCGCGGAACAAACCAAAGTGCGTGGGAAGCTCCGCAACCTCAACCCGTGTGACCGCCCCTCTACCGTTCAGGCGCCGGCGGTACTGTACGAGATCGTCAATGGTGACGATCTTAAGGTCGTGTGTGTCGGCGAACCGGTGCAGAGCGGCCCGCCGGGCCATCGTCCCGTCTTCGTCCATGATCTCGCAGATGACCGCCGCGGGAACGAGACCCGCCAGCGTCGTCAGATCGACCCCGGCTTCGGTATGCCCCCGCCGTGCCAGTACGCCGTACGGATGGGCTCTGAGTGGAAAGACATGCCCCGGCATGACGATATCGGTGGCGGTGCTCGTGGGATCCACCAGAACCTTGATCGTGCGGGACCGGTCGTACGCCGAGATACCAGTTGTTACACCCGAGCGGGCTTCCACGGTGACGGTGAACGGACTACCAAATCGAGCACTTTTGTTCTTTCCCGTAACCATCAACGGAACGTTCATCCGGTCCAGCGCCGTGCCCGTCATGGCAACGCAGATGAGCCCGCGGGCTTCCCGCGCCATGAAATTGATCATATCCGGCTCGGCAAACTGGGCGGCGATCAACAGATCACCCTCGTTCTCGCGGTCGTGATCGTCAAGAACAATCACGGGCCGGCCGGCCCGCAGATCGCTGATGGCTTCTTTTATCGTATTGAATGTCATGTTGTACTCTATTCGTATCCATGTTCGGCTAGAAATTCCCGTGTGATTACACCGGAGGGACCAAAGCGTTGGGTGATCATCCTGTCCACGTACTTGCCAAGGATGTCCACCTCGACGTTGACCCCGTAGCCGACGCTCTGGTCGGCGAGCGTGACATGCTCTCGGGTGTACGTAATGAGCATGACCGTGAACAAATCGTCATGAACGTCAACGACCGTCAGGCTAATCCCGTCGAGTGCGATATATCCTTTCGGCACGATCCAGCGCATGAGTCCAGGGTCGACCTTGACCGTAACCCAGACTGAATCCCTGTCCGGTCGAAGCGATGTGACGATGCCCAGGCCGTCCACATGTCCCTGAACGAAATGTCCACCGATGCGAGAATTCGGGGTGAGGGAGCGCTCGAGATTCACCGCATCGCCTTCTCCGACACTCCCGAGATTGGTCCGATCAAGGGTTTCGGGCGCCAGTCCAACCGTAAACGAGTCGGCGTCGAGAGCCGTAACGGTAAGACACGTTCCGTTTACGGCAATGCTGTCTCCCAGCCTCGTACCGGAAAGCACCTCCTCCGCCCTGAAAGTCATCTGGTATCCCTCTGCCGTCCTCATGATGCGGACCGTTGTTCCGGTCTCTTCCACAATTCCAGTAAACACGCTAGTCCTCCGTTGTTATCGTTTCGGCGATGAAGCCACGGACGAGAAAATCTTCACCCACGGTTTCGACGGTCGTTCGATCGAGACGCAAGGCCTCCTCGATACTCGGAAAGCCACGTCCCTGGACGGGAGTGGGGGCTTTTAGTCCGCCGATAATCAGGGGCGAAACGAAGGCCCAGAGTTCGTGGACGATCCCGGCATCGAAGGCGCTCCCGAGCACCTCGCCGCCGCCCTCTATCAGCAGACTGGATATCTTTCGCCTCCCGAGTTCTGTCAGTAGAGCAGGAAAATCGACGCGGTCGAACCCGTCGGAAGGCAAGATCAAGCACTCGACACCCCGCGCCTCCAGAGCCTTGCGGTGAGAAGACGGCATCTTCCGCGTCGTCGCCACAATCGCACTTCCCGGCAGGTCCGGTTCGAAAAGTCGTGCGCCGGGAGACACCCGTCCGCGGCTGTCCAACACCAGTCGCAGCGGTTGTCGGCCGTTGAAGCCCGGGAGTCGAACGGACAGCTCGGGATCGTCGGCGATCGCGGTTCCCGCTCCGATAAGAACGGCGTCCACGCGACGACGGAGTTCATGCACTCTGGTCCGAGCCGCGGTGCCCGTAATCCATCGGCTCCGCCCGGTCACGGTGGCGATCTTACCGTCGAGGCTAGCGGCGAATTTGGCCACTACATAAGGGCGTCCGGTCCTGACATGATAAAAGTAGAACCGGTTGAGATGGCGGGCTTCCTCGGAACAAAGCCCTGAATCGACATCGATTCCGGCCTCTGCGAGACGCTCGTGTCCTCGACCCGTCACTCCCGGGTTGGGATCCCTGACGGCGTACACGACTTTCCCGATGCCTGCCTGCAGAATGGCCTCCGTACACGGCGGCGTTTTACCTTCATGGTTGCACGGCTCGAGTGTCACGTAAAGCGTAGCACCGCGCGCGAGGTCCCCTGCCGTCTGCAGGGCTTCGGCCTCGGCATGCGGCGCACCCGCCCGACGGTGGATTCCTTCCGCGACGATGCGGCCGTCCCGGACGACGACGGCTCCCACGCACGGATTGGGGCTCGTGTCCCCCTCCGCCTGACGCGCAAGAGCCAGGGCCCGCTCCATAAATCGATGGTGCTCAGACATAAGAAACGCTCCTGAAGCAAACTCCGGAGCGTGGATGGGGTCTGACACCACAAGACAAGCGCAATCAAACCCTGTGTCTCGTTTATCCGCTGTGCGGTCTTTCCTACGACACGCGAACCGATACGGCGTCGCGAGCAGAACAAACCAGCGGATTCGCCGGCGAACCATCGTTTCCGATGCGGTTCACCGGCAGGTCGAACCCGATCTTCTCCCATCCGGACTATACCGTCGGCTTCGGAATTTCACCGAATCTGCAAGCCGCCAACTTGGGCCACTCGCTCACGGGCTGTCTATGTGATCGCGTTATGATGACATAGAGTCACCGCCGGTCGGGAATTAAGCCGTGTACTCACGGCTTTCACCCTGCCCCGAAGGTTGTCTATGGTAATCATATCAACTTAGCAAACGAATGTCAATCATTCGTTCATTCTTCCGTGTCTTTTCCTCACTCTTTCTCTGCGAGCGTCACGACGTGCTCGAAAATCTCCAGACCCTCGTTGACGGTAGCGCGGTCGATAACCAGCGGCGGAGCGAAACGCATGGTGCTCTTGCCACAGCCCAGCATAATCAAGCCGTGCTCGAAGGCCAGACGTTCGATGCGAGTGCTTAGTTTTTTAGCCGGTTGGCGGGTGCCCTTATCATTGACAAACTCCACGCCGATCATCAGCCCTTTGCCGCGCACCTCGCCCATGCTGGGGTGGCGGGCGGCGATTTCTTCGAGCGCATCGCGCATATATTCGCCTTGCTCAGCGGCGTTTGCCATGCCGCCGTCTCCAATGACTTCCAGCGTGGCAAGTGCAGATGCACAGGCCAGCGGGTTGCCGCCGTAGGTGTTGCTGTGGCTGCCGCCGCCCCAGGTCATCACGCTTTCGCGGGCAATGACGGCTCCAAATGGTACGCCGTTGGCAATGCCCTTGGCCGAGCACACAATGTCCGGCTCGGTGTCCCAATGTTGAATTGCCCACCACTTGCCGGTGCGGCCTACGCCGCTCTGTATCTCATCGGCAATCAGCAATATGCCGTGTTCGTCACACACCTCGCGCAGGCGCGGGAAAAAGCCGCGCGGCGGCACGATGTAGCCGCCCTCGCCCTGAATCGGCTCTACAAGTACGGCCGCCACCTCGTCGGGTGGCACCAGGCCGCTGAAGATCACGGTCTCCAGATAATTGACCACC
>JACZYK010000350.1 GCA_022571135.1 Bacteroidota bacterium | reverse complement strand
AGAATTTAGTACTTGATCGTAGAGGTACCCTGCGCGGTCGGTCGTCTGTCCGATCAAGCCGCGATCATTTTCTCCCTCACGATGGCCGTGCCATCGGTTGGGCTATACTGAGGCGTAAAGTACGACGTCTCTGATAAAAGCGGCTTCGCTGAACGGATCCCTCGTATATCGAAGCTGTTTTTTTCGAGATACCGATTACTATTTGCTTGCTCGATATCTACGCAATAAAAGAACAGCACAAACTTGATCAACGCATTGGTCCAACCATCAGAACTGAATCGGGGAGATGAGGGTTTCGCGCAGCTCGTCTGTATTTCCGCATCCACGATGCGGGCCTGGAAGCAGGGAGGACGTGAGCCGAGAGGACCGGGTCGCCGACTTCTGGAAGTTTCCCTACACTACCCGCGGATCATGCTGTACGGAATCAAAGAATCAGAAGCGGCCTATGCGTAACGTGGCGTTGGGATCTTCATATCCCTGCCTCCAATCCCAGTTTATTGATTTTTAGCCAACGGGCATCCGCGTGGCACGTTGTGCGTTCGATGCCTCTGCGATCGAGATATTATAGTTTACGGGTCCTACCAGCCCAAGCACAAGTCCATGTCCTACAAGCAAATACGAAATATTGCCATCATAGCCCATGTTGATCATGGCAAAACTACGCTGGTCGACGCGATGCTCTGGCAGAGCGGCATTTTCCGCGACAATCAGAATGTGCGCGAGCGTGTAATGGACTCAATGGACCTCGAACGGGAGAAGGGCATCACCATCATGGCCAAGAATACGGCTGTGAACTACGGTGATGTCAAGATCAACATTGTCGATACGCCGGGACACGCAGATTTCGGGGGTGAAGTCGAGCGAACGCTCCGCATGGTAGACGGGGTCATGCTGCTCGTGGACGCGGCAGAGGGACCGTTGCCACAAACGCGGTTCGTGCTCTCGAAAGCGTTGGAGTTGGGTTTACCTCCAATCCTGGTCATTAACAAAATTGATCGGTCGGACGCGCGGCCGACCGAAGTACTCGACGAGGTCTACGACCTGTTCATCGATCTAGACGCCTCAGAAGAGCAGATCGAGTTTCCGGTACTGTACGCGGTCGCGACGGATGGTACGTGCGCCGCGGATCTGGGAGCCGAATTCGAAAATCTCAAACCATTATTCGATACGATTGTCGAGAAGATTCCGGCACCGGGAGGGGACACCGCTGCCTCGCTTCAGTTCATGGTGACCAACGTACAACCGGATAATTATCTCGGGCCTTTGGCTATTGGTCGAGTCGTCAACGGTACGCTGCGAAACAAAGCACAAGTACAGCTGTGTCACCGCGATGGTTCTACGACACAGGCGTCCATTGCGGCGCTGTTCGACTATGAAGGCCTGGATACGCACGAAGTGGATGAAGCCGGACCCGGCAGTATCGTAGCCGTGGCTGGTCTGGCGGGCATTGGACTCGGAGAGAGCGTAACCGATGTCGAGAATCCGGATCCTCTCGATCCGCTTCATGTCGACGAGCCGACGATGTCGATGGAGTTCCGGATCAACGACTCTCCCTTCAGCGGACGCGAAGGTCAGTTCGTCACGTCGAGAAATCTCAGAGATCGTCTGCTTAAGGAAGCACAGTCGAACATGGCGATCCGCGTCGAGGAAACAGACACTCCGGACAGTTTCCTCGTCTTTGGCCGCGGCGAGCTCCAGATGGCGATCCTGATCGAACAGATGCGCCGGGAGGGGTATGAATTCGCAGTTGGGATGCCGCGGGTGCTCATCAGGGAAGTCGACGGCAAGCGCCACGAGCCATACGAACTCGCTCTCATCGATGTGGTCGAAGAGTACATGGGAGCGGTCGTGCAGAAGCTCGGCACCCGCAAGGGCATTATGACGAAAATGATCAACCACGGCTCGGGCCGCGTCAGGCTTGAATTCGAGATCCCCAGTAGAGGACTCATAGGATATCGAACCGAGTTTCTGACCGATACCAAGGGTACCGGTATACTGACCCATCTGTTTGAGGGCTACAGGCCCTGGGCGGGGAAAATCGCCCATCGTGCGACCGGCGCGCTTGTGGCTGATCGCACAGGCAAGGTTACGGGATATGCCGTCATCAATCTCCAAGAGCGGGGAGAGCTGTTCTTGGGGCCGACCGAGCC
>JACZYK010000061.1 GCA_022571135.1 Bacteroidota bacterium | reverse complement strand
TAACCGATCGAGAGTCACGCGATCGAGAAGCGAGGCCACGTCTTTGACCAGGAGCCAGGCGTCGGCAGACGCAATACTGCTCAGCAACGGATCTTCCGGCAGATCGCGGACTTGAGCCATGCGTGAGAGCATCCCGTCGAGCGATTCCGCGGAGTGCGCCAGGAGTAGAGGGCCGCTTTCGGGGATGGACAGAAACACACTGCCGGAATGCGCCTGGATTCGATACACTGATTCGGTTCCCTCGACCCTTTCGGCACGGTCCGACGAATCGACCATTTCATCCATCTTGGCCGCATCGATCGGCGCGAAAATTACCACCCCGGCACGCGCGTCAGGGCTGATATCCGACGCCCCGGCGAAGACGGAAAACTGATCTCGATCAAAGTTTAGTCCGAATCGGGTCAAGAACTCCCGGTCTTCATCGTCGAGACGAAACTCTCTTCCGTCTCCATCCTTCAACTCGGACATAAATGACCGCAGGGACTCTGAAATTTGCAGGCCGCCCAGCACTCGGCTGTCGACTCCGATCGTGCGGAGGGCGAGTCGGGCGTTCTCCGGGACTTCTTCGGATTTCTCGTCGCTCATACCGCACGCCGGAGCGAGCAACAGGGTCGATACCAAGAGGATTCCTCTAAACCCGAGTCTAGAAATCCCGCCGATGGAATATGATGAAAGCACACACATAACAGACAAACCCGAAAAGGATCGATGAGATGAGGGGATACCAGCTTTCAACGGCATCTCCCGAGCCCAGTTGCGCCATGATACCGACCACCTCCATATAGTTCGGAAGGACGTGGTAAAGCGTCAGGAAGACGCCACGACCGAGGGCAGACAATTGAGGGACGATCTGTGTCCGAGCAGCCAGAATAGCCGAAAAAAAAATGCAACCGTATGACATTACAAGGGCGAACCCCGGGCTTCTCGTGGCCACGCCGAAGAGGATCACGATCGAAAAAACGACAGCGAACATGACCGAAATAATGGGAATCGCCAGCAGAAACCTTGGGAGCCAGATTCCGGTTTTCGTCGATATGACGATCCATATGGCGCCGATCAGATACGAGATGAGAACGAGAACGGTAGCCCAGACTCCAGCAATATGGCCGGCCAGGAGTTTCGAGCGGCTGATGGGTTTGGACAGCAACAGGTCGATGCGTCCACGCTCGAGAAATCCCGCAACCAGCGGCATTGTCGCGAACAGGCCCAGGAGCGTGCCGAAGATATAAGAGGCCCCGAAAACAAACTGATTGACCCCAAGAACAAAATTATCGAGCGTCAGCGCCTGCCGAATCCACTCGCCCGTCTCCGGGTCACGGACACGCTCCATCGGATTGGCCTCGATGCCGAGGATTCGGAGAGCTGCAATGGATCCCTCGACTACGTCCAGGTTCAGCGCAAAAGAAAGCATCAGCCAGGCTATCGAGGTCACGATGAAGAGCCCGAGGGTGATTTTCATCGCCCAGAGTTCCCGAAACGTCAGCGTTATGGAGCCGGCGAACTGTCTCATGCAGGCCGTCTGTCCTCGGCCGGCTGCATAGAATGTGGATCGGAGCGCCTCTTTATTTCCGTGGGAGTCTTTTTCGAATCCGACGCATTCAGCCGTTCGATGATGTCAATAAAGCGCTCTTCGAGCGTGGAACCTCCCGGATCGACGGATCGGATGAGAAACCCGCTGCCTCGCAGCCGGTCGATCCATGCGTTCAGCCCTTCGAGGCTCGAGGATTTCAACGTGAAAACCTCCTCACCCCGGTTATCCGGTTCGACTTCCATGGAACGCATTTCCAGCCATTCGGCGAGACTCGTGCCATCCGGACTTTCGACTCGAATCCGGTAAGAACCCGTTGCGGCCGTCAGATCCTGGACTGAGCCCAGGTGAACCATGCGACCCTTGTGCAAGATGCCCACCCGCGTGCAGATGAGCTCTACCTCGGATAAGAGATGGGAGTTGAGAAATATCGTTTTTCCTTCTTTCTGTAGTTCGATCAGAAGATCCCGGATCTGCCTGCGGCCGACCGGATCCACTCCGTCTGTCGGTTCGTCCAGAAACAACAGCGCCGGATCGTTGAGCAGCGATTGGGCAAGGCCGAGTCGCTGCATCATTCCCTTGGAATAATTCTTGAGTCGCGTGGATTTCCATTCGCCGAGCCCCAGCTTTTCCAGAAGGCGTTCCGTTCGCCTGTCCACGATGGAAGCATCGATATCTGCCAGGCGTCCGTATGTACGCATCGTCTGGGTGGCCGTCAGAAAATCCGGAAACCGATGGTTTTCCGGGAGGAATCCTATTCGATCGCGGCAGGAAGGATTCCCGACCGGCCTGCCGAAGATCCGGGCCGAACCGGCTGTGGGATGAATGACACCCAGCAGGGTTTTCAGAAGCGTGGTTTTTCCTGCGCCATTCGGGCCGAGAAGTCCGAATATTTCTCCGCGTTCAACGGACAATGACAGGTTCGTGAGCGCCGTGACTCGTCCTCGACCGAAGGCGCCCGCATACGTTTTCCCGAGAGCCGTGATCACGACAGGCCGCGCCGGATCGAATGCGCCCGGTTTTGTTTCGAGATGCATTGCTCGGACTGAAGATTGTGTCTAAACGCTTGTCAACGCCGCAAACCCGGGGAGTGTTTTGCCTTCCAGAAATTCGAGCATCGCGCCACCACCCGTGGAAACGTGGCTGACCCGGCTTTCTAGTCCGGCCGCAGTAATCGCCGCCACGGAATCGCCACCCCCGACGACGGTCAGCGCGCCGCGCTCGGTCGCTTCCGCCATCGCACGGGCTATCGCGATCGTGCCGGAGGCGAAACTCGGCATTTCAAACACGCCCATGGGCCCGTTCCACACGAGCGTTTTTGCCCCTAGAATAACGGTGCGATAAGCTTCGACCGTGGCAGGTCCTATGTCGAGTCCCATTTCTGCGTCCGGAATGACGCCCGAAGCGATGCGTATTTGCGCCTCGTTATCGAAAGAAGTCGCCACGACATGATCCACCGGAAGTCGTATTCGATCGCCTGCACGTGTGAGAAGGTCGGCGGCCGCCTTCAGGCACTCATTCTCTACCATGGAGTCTCCCGTTCCGACACCGATTGATTTCATGAACGTGTAACTCATCGCTCCGCCGATGAGGAGCGCATCGACAGAGTCCAGGAGCCGTTCCACGATACCGATCTTATCCGACACTTTGGCCCCCCCGATGATGGCCACGAATGGTGTCTCGGGACTGTCCAGGATACGACTCAAGAAACTTATTTCGATTTCCATGAGCTTTCCCATCGCGGCCGTCTGAACGAGGTGGGCAACGCCTTCGGTAGACGCGTGCGCCCGGTGCGCCGTTCCGAAGGCGTCGTTGACGTAGACATCAGCCATCTCTGCCAGTTGGGCCGAGAGTCCGCGATCGTTCTCTTTCTCACCCGGAAGAAACCGTGTGTTTTCGAGGAGCACGACGTCTCCAGGCGCCATGTCACGGATGACGGATATTACTTCCGGGCCGACCGTGCAGGGCACAAACCTGACTGGACTTGCGAGTAGAGAAGCCAGGTGTTTGGCTACCGGCGCCAGGCTGAGGGCCGGGTCCGGTTTACCGTTGGGCCTGCCCAGATGGCTGAGAAGCACCGCTCGGCCTCCTGCTTCGGTAATCCGACGGATGGTTGGAAGGGCTGCGCGTATCCGCGTATCATCCGAGACGAAGCGTTCGCCATTTTCATCCGTTGCAACAGGAACGTTGAAGTCGACGCGAACCAGAACGCGGCGCCCGTTCAGTTCGAGCGAATCGATGGATACCTTCGGCATCGCGATCAGGCCAGGCCCGCCTTTTTCATGAGCATCAGCGCCAGATCGACCGTGCGGTTCGCATAGCCCCATTCGTTGTCATACCAACCGACGACCTTGACCAGGTTGCCCATCGACATGGTCAATGGAGCGTCGAAGATGCAGGAATGAGGATTGTGTACGATGTCGCACGATACGATGGGATCCTCCGTGTATTCGAGAATGCCGTCCAGCGTCGATCGCGAGGCAGTCCGGAACAGTGCGTTGATTTCATCGACTCCGGCATCCCTGCCCAACTCGACCGTCAGATCCGTGAGCGATCCGTCCGGAGTCGGAACCCGCAGGGCGAATCCGTCGAGCTTTCCCTTGAGGTGTGGCAGAACCAGTCCGACAGCCCTTGCGGCGCCGGTCGTGGTCGGTATGATCGAGACGGCTGCGGCTCGCGCTCGCCGCAGATCCTTGTGCGGTGCATCGAGCATCCGCTGATCCGACGTATAGGCATGTACCGTGGTCATCACACCGCGCGTTACGCCAAATCCATCGTCAAGGACCTTGACCATGGGGGCCAGACAATTGGTGGTGCAGCTGGCATTGGAAACCACTTCTTCCTGGCCCGTCAAAATGTGATCGTTGACCCCGATGACGATAGTCGCGTCCACCACGCCGGAGGCCGGTGCTGAAATGATCACCTTTTTGGCGCCCCCCGCCAGGTGCAGCGCCGCTTTTTCGCGCGTGCGGAAAAACCCCGTCGATTCCACGACGACATCCGCCTCCAACTGGCCCCAGGGCAAATCAGCAGGATCTCTTTCGGAGAGGACTTTAAATCTCTTCCCGTCTACGAGCAGATCGTCTCCATCGACGGAAACCTGCCCCGGAAACGGGCCATGGACCGAATCATATTTCAGTAGGTGGGCCAGTGTTCTTGCATCCGTTAGATCATTAACGGCGACGATGTCAAATACGTCGGATCCGCGCTCAAAGATGGCGCGAAAAACCAGCCTTCCGATACGACCGAATCCATTGATACCGAGCTTGATAGCCATGAGACACAATCTGATTAGGGTGAATGCTGAGCGTGGGCACGGCAATGTCCCATGCGTTTTTTCAGATTCGGAAAATCGAAACAGTCGGCGACACCTGCTCGGAAATTCGAACAAGTCTTGGTTAAAAAGGCGGTCCAGACCAACTTCGAAGATTCGTGCAAGCCGGATCCGATCCGCGTTAGAAACGTTGCGCCCTGTTCGAGAAAAGAATAATTTATCTGACTACAGAAAATCATGCACCCAAAAGACACACCGGCACGGGCCGGTGAGTGTTATTCCATATGACAACGCTAGGTCCAACAAGAAAGGTATCGAGGCGCCAGGAACTGCGCGAGGATAAGGTAATCACATTTTACGCCGGCGCAATCGACTTCTTCGAGAACCACCGCAGCACGGTATACTTCGCTCTCGGCGGTATCGTGGTTGTCCTAATTTCGATTCTCGGTTTTTCGTACATACAGTCGAGCAGAAACGACGAAGCGGCGACGCTCATGGTCAAAGCCGTGGCTCTCTATGAAACCGGCCAGTATCAGGCCGCAATTGATGGTGATGCCTCGTTCGCCGGTCTCGTCGAGGTCGCTGAAGAATTCGGTGGAACGGACGCCGGTAACCTGGCACGCTACTATGCCGCCGATGCGCTCTTCAGATCGGGTGATATGACCCGTGCTCTCTCGTTCTTCGAGCATTACAACCGGAGTTCGAACTACCTGGGAGCCAGCGCTTATGCCGGCGCAGCAGCCATCCATGAGATGAATGATAATTATGAAAGGGCCGGCGACCTGTACATGCAGGCGGCTTCTATTTTCAGCAGCCGCGTCACATCTCCCGAGTATCTTCTGAACGCGGGCAGGGCGTACGAGAAGGCCGGAAATCTGGAAGGTGCTCGACGTGCGTACGAGCACGTACGAGATGACTATTCGGACTCTCAGCAGGCGAGAGACATTGACTTTTTCCTGGCCAGGATCACGGCCAAAAACAAGAGCCTGTCAACGCTTCCCGCCGATAGGACGGTATCAGGTAGCGTTAGAAGGCCTTAACTTGTGCCGGCGAATTCGAGAATATCCTCACACGCATTCCGGTTTTTTATGACGGAAACCAGAACCGATCGCTTCGATTTACGGGCGCTTTACGAGACGAGCCAGCTTCTCAGTTCGTCGCTGGACCTGGAGTTCGTTCTCAACAACTTGCTGTTGACGGCGATGAGCAAACTGCTCGTTACCAAAGGCGCAGTGCTTCTTTTCGATCCTCAGCTAGATGCATATCAGATTGCCGCCTCTAAAGGGATCGCCGGCCTCAAACCCGGGGAAACCTGCAAAGTGACGTGCAAAAGCCTGGACGGGCTCATGCGTGGCGATGATGTGCCTGCGGAATTGGCAGAACATGGAATCGTACTGGTCTTTCCGGTGGCGTTCGGACACAGAGAAATTGGCCTTGTCGGTCTGGGTTCTAAGTTCACCCGCAAACCGTTCGAAGAGCAGGAATTGGAGTTCATGCTCTCGCTCGTCAATATGTCCTCGGCGGCGATCCATAATTCGTTGATGGTCGAGGAGCTCAAACAGGCGAACCGTGATCTAGACGGCAAGGTTCAGCAGCTGAATACTCTCTTTGATCTCTCCCAGGAATTCAATGCCACGGTCGATAGAAGCCGTCTTGTGAAGCTTCTGTCCTTCGCCCTCATGGGCCAGATGCTGGTTCAAAAGCACGTGTTTCTGCTGAAGACGCCGGATTCTGCGAGTGAGAAGGATGCCGATGAATCCGGCGTGCACATCGTGGCCGCCAAGGGCGTAAAAAAATCCGATTTATCCGAGTCCACCATCGGCTCGCTCTGCGCCCTCCGGGAGCTACTCCTGCTGGACGACGAGCCCGTTCCGGATCAATGGCAGGAACTGAAGGATGTCGGCATAACGCTGGTGCTGCCGATCGCACAGACGGGCGATACTTGCGCAATGCTCTGCCTCGGACCCAAGATGACGGGACAGGATTATCAGCCCGACGATATCGAATTCCTGTATGCCCTGGGGAATCTGGCCTTTGTGTCTTTACAGAACTCGTATCTGGTGGAGCACCAGATCGAGCGGGAGCGACTCGAGGAAGAGATGCGGCTCGCCAGAGAAATCCAGGAACGTCTCCAACCACAGGAGTTACCCGATTTCGAAGGTCTGGAGATGGCCAGCCTGGCAATCCCGAGCCACTATGTCGCCGGGGACTATTTCGATATGATCAAGCTAGGCGATAACAGGTTGCTCGTCGCCATCGCCGACGTGACGGGAAAAGGAGTTCCAGCGTCTCTTCTCATGTCCAATCTGCAGGCCGCTCTGCACATTCTGATACCGATGGACGTGACCCTGGAAGAGGCAGTCGTACAGATCAATCGCGTCATCAGCGAGAACACGGGATTCGACAAGTTCATCACGTACTTCCACGGCATCTACGACAACACCAAAAGAAACTTCGAATACGTCAACGCCGGTCACAATCCGCCGACGCTGGTTCGCGCGAACGGAGAGATCGAGTTGCTGGAGATCGGAGGCCTTTTGCTGGGCGTTATGACGGGAGTGCCGTACGAACGCGGAATGGTGGAAATGGGGGAGGGCGACGTGCTTGCCATCTTTACCGACGGCGTGACCGAAGCCATGAGTCCTGACGAGGAGGAATACGGAGAAGAGCGGCTCGAAAAGTTGTTAAAGGAATCCAGACATCTGTCGGCGACGGAGATTCTGGAGGCTGTTCATGCGGATATCCTGGTTTTCACACAGAATGCGCCGGTTCTGTCGGACGACCTAACCATGATTGTTCTGAAGGTGGTCTGAGGGAAATCGATTCGCCTAAGAAAATTACAAAACCTGCTAATGCTTATAGGCCGTTTCCAGGTACCATTAACAGGCCAAAAATACCATGCATACGAAAACGCTTAGAAGCTTGATTTCAATTCTGACAGTCGCCACGACGATGCTGTTCGTCGGCTGCGCGTCCGATCTGTCCGGTGGACGTGCTCCGGTGGCCATCGTCATTCACGGCGGAGCGGGTACCATTCTGAAATCAAATATGACGCCCGAGCGGGAGACCGCTTACCGCGAGAAGCTGAGCGAGGCGCTGCAAACCGGGCATGCCGTGCTTCAGAATGGCGGATCGAGCCTCGATGCCGTCGTCGCCAGCATCCAGGTGATGGAGGATTCGCCCCTCTTCAATGCAGGCATAGGGGCGGTATTCACCAGCGAAGAAACCAACGAACTCGATTCGTCGATCATGGACGGGAGCACCCGCAACGCAGGATCGGTCGCCGGCGTAAAAACCATTAAAAGCCCGATCGCAGCCGCTCGCCTGGTGATGGAATCCTCGCCGCATGTCATGATGGTGGGTCGGGGCGCCGAGACGTTTGCCCGTGAGAACGGTCTCGAAATGGTTGAAAACAGTTACTTCCGGACCGAGAGGCGATTGCGTCAGCTCAAGAGGGCGCAGCAGAATGAGTCGCGGGCGTCGGTGCTGCCGTATGGATCCGAGGTCGGGGACGCTCCGATTTCCCCGGGTGCCGACCATTTCGGTACGGTGGGAGCCGTTGCGCTGGACAGGGTCGGAAACATAGCCGCAGGAACTTCAACAGGCGGGATGACCAATAAACGTTTCGGCCGGGTCGGCGATGCGCCCATCATCGGTGCGGGCACGTACGCCGATAACGCCACGTGCGGTATATCGGCCACGGGTCATGGCGAATACTTTATCCGCGGTGTGATAGCCCACGATGTGGCTGCGCGCATGGCCTATGCCGGGGAGACCCTTCGACAAGCGGCCGAGACCGTTATCATGGAGACGCTGGGGGAGATGGGTGGAACAGGCGGTCTCATAGCCCTTGACCGCGAAGGGAATATCGCCATGCCCTTCAATACGGAAGGAATGTACCGTGGCTACATCGATTCGGCCGGGAACGAGGTCATCCTGATCTACGGCGAACGGGAGGAGTAGCAAGTACTACCGCCTGATCGATCCTGTCGGAAACGACACGACGCTCTCGTTTCCGTCCTTTCCCACAGAAGCAACTCCGAACAGGTAGTTGTCGATAACGATGCCCGCGAGCGTGTATTCGGTCTGATTGCCGACAAAGCGAGAGTATTGCCACCGCGGCGCCGTCGTATCCCGCCAGTACACGATGAAACCGGCCAGATCCGGGTCGTCGACTGCGTCCCAGGCGAGCGTGGTGGACGGCCGCACGGCGCCCCCGATTTTCACATTCGTCGGGGCGGGAGGGGCCCAGGCGATTCCGGCGAGTGATATCGCATTGACCGCCGTGAGGCGCGAGGCATAGTCGAAATTCACTCCCTCGATGACGTCTCCGTACCGAATACCGTCCTCCACCCGGATGTCCTGGTGCTGGCGAGTGTAGTTCTCGTGGGTCTCCATGATCCGGATACCGGCGAATCCCTCGTCGTTGAAGGGACGATGATGACCACCCCGCCCGAATCGGTCGAGCCGATATATCAGTATGGGGTCCAGATTGTCTATGTACCGGTCGGCCATTTTTGCTACGTATCGGGCCAGTTGACGGGAGGGGCCGTCTACCTCTCCACCCGCAAACCGTCTGGCCCGGCGCTCGCGTTCTTCTTCGGTGACCGGTGTGGGCTCCGAAAAAATTCTGAACGTGGAGTTGTCGATGACGCCATCCACACCCTCGATATTTCCGATCATGTCGTTGTTGAGAACACCGACTAGATCCCAGTCTTCTTCTCTGGCCACGCGGGCCATATGTTTTCCGCCGAACAGTCCCTGCTCTTCACCAGAGAGACCGGCGTAGAGGATGCTCGTCGGGAACTCGTAGGCCGTTAGTAGACGCGCCGCTTCGAGCGTGCCCGCCATGCCCGACGCGTTGTCGTTGGCGCCCGGAGAATCAGTCGAATCGTTCATCGCCCCTGAGACGCGTGAGTCGATATCACCGGTCATCACGATATACCGGTTCGGGTATCGGGTTCCTCGTTGGATGGCCAGGACATTTACGATCCACGTGTCTCTTGGTATTCGTCTGGACTGCTCTGTCGTCACCAGGGAGCGTCCATAGCTGACATCGAGACACGCTCCGCAGGTTTCCGAGATCCGATCGAATTCTGCCTTGATCCAGCGCCTTGCAGCACCGATTCCACGTGTTTCGGACAGCGTGTCGGATAGGGTGTGACGGGTTCCAAAACCGACCAGCGTTCGAATATCGGCTTCGATTCGGTCGGCCGAAGCGCTAGCAACGATGTCATACTTCCTCAGATCGATCGACGGAGGCGGCATTTGTGCCTGGACAAAACCGGTAGTTCCTGAAACGAGGAAGAAGACAGCAAGAGGACGGAAAATCGTTTTCATGGGCGAATTAATAATGTTCAGCGATTAAAACGGTTTTCCATCAGCGCCCACGTATTTGGATCCAGTGCGAGGCGAGAGGGTCGGGACTCGGTCTCGAACACAAACGTATGGGTTCGTCCGTCCAGATTCACGTTGACCATTACGGGGTCTCTTCTACCGTCAAAATACATCCCGACATCCAGAGGGAGCTCAAATGGTTCCCATGTCTGCGTCTGTCGGAGGGTTACCGTGACCCGACTGTCGTCCGGATCGAAGCTCCATTCGCCCTCTATGACCGGATAACCCGGAGAGAAGAGCCACTGATCGAAGAACCAGTCCAACGTCTGGTCGGATTCTTCTTCCATGACGCGACGAAAATCTCTTGTCCAGGCGTTTCCGTCCCGATATCGTTCGTAATACTTGCGTATGCCGTTCCAGAAAGCATCGTCTCCGATTTGCCCTCGGAGCATATGGAGCGCCCAGCCACCCTTCTGATACGAATTCGCGCTCAGCAGTCTGTTCAGGTCCGTGATCGTCGTATCAACGACAGGCGACGAGGGATTCCGGTCTGCATATCGGCGCGCAGTAGTCGAGCTAGCCTGCATACTCTGCACGAGACGCTCGCGTCCGTGCGCGTGTTCCATATATAGTTGCGTGAAGTACGTCGCGAAGCCCTCACTCAGCCAGATGTGGTGCCAGTCCGCTT
>JACZYK010000060.1 GCA_022571135.1 Bacteroidota bacterium | reverse complement strand
AAGAACGGACATAACGTAGTAACACTGGCATCTCAGGGCCATCCAATTGGATGAGCCGCACGCGGCCACGTGTGATAAAAGCGAAATCACAATGAGAAAGAAACATCTATCCATCGCCATATTATTGATCGCGGCATTCGTTTCCGGCATACTGTTCACGACGGCGGGCGCCAACATCTTCGGGCTTGGAGACCGCGTGGGAACTCAAGTGGAAGCATCCTATCTCGATTCGACAGATTGGTCGGACGTAGCAGTTTCATCTGTTCCCTCTCCGATTCTCGATTTCGAGGCACTGTTCATCTCCGTCGCCGAACAGATAAACCCGATGGTCGTGCAGATCCATTCCGAGCGCGTCGTCCGGCGAAATGCCAACAGCCTCTTTACAAACCCTCCGTTCGATCGGTTCTTCGGATTTCCGGAGAGAAACAACGACGGAGATGACGCTCTGAGAACCCGGGCATTGGGGTCCGGCGTAATCATCAGGGAGAACGGCTTCATCGTCACGAACAACCACGTTGTCGCAAACGCCGATGATCTGGTCGTGACACTCCACAACGGACAAGAGTACGACGCCGAAGTCGTCGGGACCGATCCGGCCAGCGACCTGGCCGTGATCCGTATCGCCTCCCATGACCTTCCGCATATTTATCTACCTCAAGAGTCGACTGTCCGCGTCGGTCAGTGGGTACTGGCATTCGGTTCTCCTCTCTCGGAAGACCTCGGCAATACGGTTACCGCCGGTATTGTCAGCGCAGTACGCCGAACGAGCACCACACTCAGCGGACTCAATCTCATCGCATCTTTTATCCAAACCGACGCCGCAATCAATCCTGGTAACTCCGGGGGACCTCTCGTAAACCTCAGAGGGGAGCTGGTCGGCATCAACTCGGCGATCTACTCACGCTCTGGTGGCAGCCAGGGAATCGGGTTTTCCATTCCGGTCGCCGTAGTTCGGAACGTCGCTAACCAGCTGATTGAAAACGGAAAGGTAGAGCGCGGATTTCTCGGTGTGCATTTCAGCAGCGTGTCGCGATCGTATGCCGACGCCGTAGACGTACCCCTCGGATCGGCACAGATCACGAATGTGTTGCCCCAAACCCCGGCCGATGATGCGGGTCTGAAGGAGGGCGACGTCATCGTAGCGATCAACGCGACCCAACTCAGAGATTTCAACGAAATCCGGACGATCATCGGTAACCATCTGCCCGGCGATGAAATCCGCCTCGACATCGTTCGTGGCGGCGAACCGAGAGAGATCGTTGTCCGGCTCGGATCGATCGCCGATTATCCCGAGTTGACTCAGAACCGGACGGTACCCCGTACTGAGAGGGACGAATCGCCCTCGGAGGTGAGCAATCTCGGCTTCTCCATCCAGCCCCTGAACGAGCGTCTCATCCAGCAATTGGGACTGTCTGAAGAAAACATTCGGGGCGTGATGGTGCAATCGATCGACGTGAACAGCGACGCGTACCGGGACGCCGAACTCAGGCGCGGCGACATCATCGTGGCAATCGACGGCAAACCCGTCCCTACCGAGAAAGATTTCAGGGAAGCGTACGACGCGGTTGCCAGGGGCGAGTCGTTTATCGTGGTAGGATATCGCGCTCAGACGCAGCGTAAATTCTTCACGGCGCTCACGAAGCCTGGATGACGACTGAGTGGAATCCAGATACGGGAGGCGTGTTCGACTGAACGTGCCCCTTTCTTTGTCGCTTCGTACCCGGGCGCTGGAGCACAAAGCCGGAAATCCATATTATTCCGCGACAAGGGTTCACAAAAAGCTGCAAGCTACCGCGCTCCATGCAACAGTCGACCATCCGGCAAATCGTAGACAAAATAGACTCGGCGCTCGGACCCGACGCAGACGCCTCCCAGGTCGAGAAAATAGCGGCCGATATTCTTGCGGACCTCACGATCGCCACCCCCAGCGTTACCGGTGCGAGTGAAAGCGGCATTTCGTCCGGTGCTTCAAAGTTTACTTTCCCACTTCTGCTGCGGGCTCACCTCTCGTTGAGCGACTGCGCAAGCCGGCTTTCCGCTACACTGCTCGCGAAGACGTACGATAAAATTCGTCGAATCGGTGGATCGATACCACCGCTTGCGAGACAGGTGATGGACCGGTACGGTGTCCATATCCCCCCCGTTTCGCTTGCACTGCGGGGAACACATGATCTTCTCCTCGGATATCGTAAAAGCGACATCCTGGAGTTTTTGTCGACCATGGAGCGCAGTGCCATTGATGCCGGTTTTAACTCTGTAGACCTGCTCGACATAAATCTCGAGAAGGGAGGTTCACGTGTCGATCTTCTCGATTTACTACCGGATCTACTCAGATCGACTACTCTGACAAGAGTACGTATACATATAGGTTCGTCCTCGAGCGGAGTCCGGGCTGCTGAACTGCTCGATACAGCCGAGGCGCTGTTCACGCCTGAGATCAACTCGGACGCAATTGGACCGAGGGTCACGCTTTATTGTAATGGTCGGGGCTTCGGAGGATTCGCTGGGAGTACGGGAGAAATCCAACTGGATCTCGATCTTTCAGTGTGCCCGCTTCTCGACTCGGTTCGCGACGAACTACCGGCGGATGCATGTTATGGCGATAGGATGGCACTGCTAGCAACGGTGGGCCGGAGACTGGCGGCAACGGGAGACAAGATCCTCGACTCGATAACCGCAAGGTTCGCCGCCGATAACATGAAGGCGTCGAAGGGTGTCCTCTCTCTGAGTTTGAATGCTCCGGGCGAAGGGCCTGCATTCTCGGGAATCTGGGCCGGATATCCCATCAGTCCGGTTGCAGACAATGCCGCGAGCCTCGCCTCTGCGTCGTTCCTCAGAGAAGCGCTTCTTTCGGATATCGAGGACAGGATGAACGTCTGTATTGTCTCCGACGACTTACCTCTGACGTATTCCCTGAGAAACGTGCGAGCCTTCTCAAAGAAGATGACACATGCTGATTTGGCGGGGTATCTGGTCGAAGTATTCGCACCTGCGATCAAGGACGGACGCCCCAGATGGCTCTCTTTCGCACCGTCAGAGTCAACACCCGGCGATAATGCGGTACAGATACCCGGTATCTCGGGCAGTGTATCATTTATCGAGCGAACCGAGGGCTGGAAGAGCGAGCATTTCAGCTGCGGCGGATGCATTCTTCCCTCTACTCGACCAAAAGCGTGAGCGACGCGAATGAGGATTTCGACGGAGGCACTGGTTCTTGAGCTATCCAGCCCGTTTCGTATCGCTCACGGAACCAGTTTCGAGCGTTGCAACGCCCTCGTCCGTCTTGGAACGGCCGTCGGTGAAGGCGCTCTACCGCCGTATTACGATACGAGCGTCGAGGATGTCGAGGCGTATGTTTCCAGCCTGAATCTGGATACGTCGGTTCTCGATCAACCGTTCCCGGTCAGCCAAATCGTTGAACAGCTGCCTCCCGGGCCGCCGGCGGCCCTCGCTGCCGTAGACATGGCACTCCACGACCTGTGGGGCAAATCGCTCGGGCAACCGCTCTTCAGACTGTTCGGTCTCGACCCGGCTACGTCTGTTCTGAGTACATATGCGTTATCGATACCCCTCAGCGAAAAGAAACTGCGGGAAACTCTCGACACCGTGTCCGATTATCCATTTCTCAAACTCAAACTAGGTTCCGGTAATCTGGAGTATGACGAGGCCATTGTACGGACAGCCAGAGAGTGTTATTCGGGCCGTTTGTGCATTGACGCCAATTCCGCGTGGTCGGTCCCGGAGGCCCTGAAAATCATCCCGCGACTCTCGGAATGCGACCTGGACTTCGTGGAACAACCCATCTCGTACGAAGAGCTCGACGACTGGCACGTCCTGAGAAGAATGCTGGGCGGCTCCGCGCCTCCGCTGATCGCCGACGAAAGCGTCCGTACGGTTGACGATGTCATCGCGCTGGCCGGGGCTGCAGACGGTGTAAACCTGAAGCTGTCGAAATGCGGCGGTATCCATCGGGTTCGGAATATGATCATCCTGGCTCGATCCCTCGATATGTCCGTAATGCTGGGCTGCATGATAGAGAGCAGCCTGGCACTGACCGCCGCCGCCCACCTCGCTCCGCTTGTAGATTATCTGGACCTCGACGGACTACTACACCTCTGCGATGATCCTTTTCAGGGGCTTGGATTCCACCTGGGGAAAATCACGGTACCCGACGTGCCCGGAATCGGCGCGATTGAGATCGATTAATCGACCGACGCTTCAGAATAGCCAGTGCTTCTCACTCAGCAGTACGCAGCTCGAATTCGACGGCGTCCGTGACGTCTCCTGCGGCGTCGTAACTCCGCTCGAGAATCGAGATAATCGAGTGGTTGTCGATCAGAATCGCAGTCGAGCATCGCGTGCCGTATCCATTTGAGCGAATGAACATCGGGGAAAGCGCCCGTTCTGTCTCGAGTCCGACTCCCGTATCGGGGAGGCGATCGTCCGGCGCGACATCACGACTCAGGAGGAGTTCGAGTAAGGACTCTGAACTCAAACGATCGTCGTCGATCAGGTCTTCCAACGCCCGCTTCCCTGCCTCGACTTTCGGCCACGGAGTATCGAGCAGATCATTGCTCAGTCCATGAACGCCGGCCGACAGCGACACGGCCGGCATGCCGCTCCGATTGGAGTAGTAACCCAGATCACCATTCTCCCAGACGAGTAGATTGAACCCATTGTATTTTGACGCGGTCTCCACAAGACGATCCAGATACGCAGTCGGTGAAAGATCAGACGTCAGAAAATCCTTCACCAATAACCCTCGAGAGGGCGCGCCCGACTGTGCCAGGCCGGGTTCCCGATAATTCGTAACAGCAGCGAGGCGTCCCCGTATGGAGACACCCAGCCACGTTCCGCCGCATTTCAGGTCCCGTCCACCGATAATACCGGGACTGTCTTCCCAGAACGAAGCCTTCAGCGTCGGCCGATCCAGAAATTCATCTCGGTTCGCCGCCAGGACGAGCGGATAATCGGGATGAGATCTAAACGCAAACAGTATCAGACACATAGAGTAGCCGGATTCACCCGCACCTTTTGTGAGCCGAATTGAAAATCCGTTTCCACCAACTCGGTAGCGGAAATCAGGATGGCTCAACCTACGTTTTCGAATCCGGTTCGATCCCGCACGGGGATCCGCGGCTGGGGGAACAGAAACTTATTGTATCCGATGCCCGCTCGCACGGCGTCAGTGGTCTTTCTGCTCTCCAGGTGCCGACAAAACCGTTTAGCCCTATCTTCGGCAGCGGACTGAAACGCTACACCAGACGCTCAAACGCAACATCTCACGACGCGAGGCACTGAATCAAATGCTTCTTCATGATACAGAAGTACCCATCCGCGTCGAGCTACCGGAAGACCGCAGCTACTCCATCGTTTTCCGGCCTCACGCCGCTCTACCGGTACTGATGAGGGAGCAGGGACTGCGACCGGGCCGCTGTCTGCTGGTTACGGACAAAAACGTCGCGGCGCATTACATCGAGGGTATCGACGTCGCACTGAAAGAGGACGGCTGGGAGCCGATGGTCCTGGTGCTGCCTGCCGGGGAGCAGACCAAATCGACGGAGCACCTGCATGCCATTTATGACGCCGCTCTATCCTGGGGAATCGACCGAAAGACCCCGATTCTTACGATCGGCGGAGGTGTAATTGGCGACTTGACCGGATACGCTGCATCGACTCTTCTACGAGGAGTCCCACTCGTTCATGTTCCGACATCCCTTATCGCCCAGGTAGACAGCGCAATTGGCGGGAAAACGGGAATAAATCGGGAACAGGGCAAGAATCTGGTCGGGACGTTTTATCAGCCCGTTCTTGTCTGTATTGAACCGAAGTCCCTGTACACGCTCCCACGGCGAGAGTGGCATTCCGGGCTGGCCGAAGTAGTCAAACACGCACTGATCGCGGATGTGGCCTTTTTCGATTGGATTGAAGACGAAATCGATCGCATCGTTGCGAGGGATCCGGGCGTCGTCACAGACCTGGTATACCGGGCCGCCTCCATCAAGGCCAAAGTGGTATCAGAAGATGAAAAGGAACAGGGTATCCGGGCCATCTTGAACTTCGGACACACCTTTGCGCATGCTCTGGAGCGATGTCTGGGGTACGGCCTTTTCACCCATGGCGAAGCGGTGACCCTGGGAATGCGAGCTGCACTATACCTCTCCCGGCGATACAACCGAAAGGTTGATCATGTTCGGGCGGTTTCTCTGCTGGAGCGGCTTCCGCATCCACCGGTTCCTTCAGGTTTTTCGAATTCAGCTCTGTCTGACGCCATGAAAACAGACAAGAAACGGGATGCCGAGTCTCTGAGATTCGTTCTTCTCAAGGAGATAGGGAAGGCGTATACGACGGATACCGTTTCAGACGCAGACGTAAACGCGGCCTGGTCTTTTGCCCTGAAGAGGCCCTAGCAGTCGATCACTGCTGGGGCACTTCCCGTCCTCTTTATCGTTTACAAAGCGATTACAATCCTCCTGACTTCAACTTACCTGATTGCTTTGCTTGGTCGCCTGCTCAGACATGTATCGCGAAGGACGATGCATGCCATCGGTTTGACGGTACTCTTCCTGTTTTTGGCATTCTTCGCGGCGACGCGGACGCAGATTGGTCGGGACCAGCTGTCCAGGCAAATAGAGCGGGCGTTCAATAACACGTACAAGGGTGAACTCAGGATCGGCAGACTGACGGGCAATCTGCTAAATACTCTTTATGCACGGGACATCTCGCTGACAGATCCCGACGGACTCACGATAGCGACGATCGACTCGGTGGTCGTCGAGCCCAGATGGTCCGACCTGCTGAGGTACGAGTTCTCGGTCCGAAGCATCTCCATCCATCGGCCGATTTTGAATATCGACCTGCAGGAAGACGGCGGGTGGAACCTTGCACGCGCTCTGGAACGTCAGACGGAGGATTCGTCGAGTACTGGATCGGCATGGACATTCCGGTCGGCGATGCTGACCATTCATGACGGCGTTCTGATAAGCACCAATGCAGGGTCCCCGCCTGTATTGGTCTCCTCCGGCGACGTTTTTGATTTCACGAACGCAAGAATCGACGGCATCGATTTCGAGGCTCGGATAGATTGGGAATCGGAGACGCCCCAGATAGACATCCTGGGTTTCTCGGGAGAGCTGATTGATAGCGGTTTCCGAATCGTCGGAGGCCGGAGCCAGTTTCTCGTCGAGGACGATCGCATCTCGATTAATGAATTGGAGATCGGAATCGGCGAGTCTTCCCTTCTCATGAGTGGGTTCATTGACCGGCTTCGGACCGATTCAACCAAAAGTTGGCTCGACATGCCTTTTTTGATCAACCTTGAACCGACACCGCTTTCATTTGATGAGCTGAAGTTTCTCTTTCCCAATCTGCCCCTGTCCGGATCGGCCACCTTATCTGCGCTCGTTCAGGGCCCCATATCCGATCTGACCGTGTCCTGGCTGCGGATTCGCGGAGAGAACTCTGAGCTGGAGCTGGCCGGCACCCTGCACGGCCTTCCGGATTACATCTCATATCAGATTTCAGTCTCGGCCGCGCGTCTGGATCCTGAGGAAATGCGCGCCTGGTTACCTGGTGTAAGCTTTCTGAAGTCACTCCGATTCGACAGTCTGGGGGTCGAAGGGTACGCCGACGGAGTTGTCCAACTGAGGACGCAGCCACCCACTATCCGTTTGGCGGGAAACGTCGATATAGTATCCGATCACGGCGACCTATCGACCGAGTTCGAGGTCGCCGGGCCCATAGGCGACTCGCTCTCGTTTGTTCTGGGCTTAACGGCCGACAATCTGAATCTGGCTTTCTGGACCGGCAAATCAGACCTGACGAGCCACATCACAGGCTCAATTAGAACCGTCGGACGAGGCGTCGATCCGAGAAGGCTGACGGCTGAAGCTCAGGCATGGCTTTACGATCTGCGGATCGGTCCATCCCGAATCGCTTCGCTGACGATGAGCGGAAGAACAAGTGCTGGAATTTTTTCTTCCGACTTTGAAGCCGTACTTGCCGAGGGCTCACTAATTCTGAAGGCTGAGGGCGCCTTTGGCGACGGAACTCCATCTTATTCCCTGAAACTCAACGCCGACGGAGCCGACATAGGACCACTCCTCGGTAACGATTCACTCCGTACGCGGCTCAACCTACAGGCCAGTCTGCACGGCTCCGGTTTGACGGATGACCGACTCTCCGCAGAATTTGAACTCCAATTTGACTCTTCCCAGGTCATCCTTGGACAGCGCGTATCTGTCATAGAGCCCCATTCGATTGAATTAATCGTTAGAGACGCTGCCTCGGATCTACCCAGGATCTCACTCATGGGTGACGTCGCAGAAATCGACGTGTTCGGAGATATGAATTTTTCTGTACTCTCTGCGCTTGTCTCCGCGTGGGGACAGGCTATCAGGATGGCGGTATTGCGTGAATCCGACAAATCACTCTATACCTCGGATCGAAAGGATACGGGACTCGAGGATTTCCGGGAAACGGTCCTGTGGGAAACAGCTCGAGTATCGCTAACCGATGAAGGATTCACGGAACCCATCAAGCTTCATGCATCGGGAAACGTATTCGGCCTCCAGTTCGTCTCGAACTATTGGCCCACACTGCCCTATTTCGACACCGTCGGTTGGATAGATGTTGCTCTGCAGCTGGACGACGAACTGCTTAGACTGAACGCACAAATAGAAGCGGATTCCATCCGCTTCGGAACGGCCCGACTGGCGGGCACTATCGTCACCGGTAATTTCGAGGCGGCACGAGAGCCCTCGATCGAACAGTCTGCCCGCGCCTCGCTTCGGATTCGTTCAGACTCGATGAGCATCGGGGGGCAGAGAATCAGGAAGCCCGAATTCGCATTCGATTTCGCCGATCGTTCAGGGAGTCTATCCTTTGCAAGTCCGGGAACGGGAAAAGTAGATTCTGTCAATGTCCGAGCTAGCATCTCGCTACTGGAAAGCGGCAATCAGATCACGATCGACCGTCTTGACGTCCAGGCTGGCGCAGCGGAGTGGAGGCTAGACGGGCAACCTAGAATCGACGTGTTCAAGGACGCCATTGTGGTCAGCGATGCCGTCCTGACGCAGCATAGATATGAAGCCCCGACCGGCCAGCAGATTCGTGCTTACGGAACACTGTCCGATCAGGTGATGGACACGCTTCACTTCGCCGCAGATGCCATAGTTCTGCACGAGATGTGGAATTATTTAACGTTTTCACCGCATTTGGGGGGTTTTCTCAACGCAAAACTCGCGATAACCGGAGGTGGAGGCCAGCCGAGCGTCGCGGGTGAGATCAACGTAGAGCAATTTTCCCTGGACGAACGCATCCTGGGAAACCTGTCGCTCAGCAGCAATTTTATTCCCGGTTCGACAGACGTGAATGTTCGGCTACTTCTGACACCAGCAGATACCAGCGCTGAAAAGGTAATCTTTGGCACGGATGAGCCTGCGGCCATGGTAGACAACGATCTCGTGATTTCGGGCATGCTCCGTCTTCCGGGCGTCAGACCGGACGGTACACAGGATCCGGGCGAGTATCGACTCGGAGTGGACGTTCGGAGAGTGGATATGTTCTTTATCGAGTACATCTTCAGTGACACGGACAACGTTATCGGGTATGCCGACGGAGGGGGAACCATAAGCGGATCTTTCTCCGAGCCCATATTCGATATCGACCTTGAGATTCACGAAGGAAGACTCGCCATTCCCGCGTTCAACCTCGACTTCAGCCTGACGGGCGAAGTTCAGATTGCTGAAGAAGCGATCATTATAGAGCGGGCGTCACTGCGCGACATTACAGGAGGTACGGCAGAAATAACCGGCAATCTATTCTTCAACGATTATCGCTTCTTTACCCTGGATCTGAACGGTGAGCTTCAGGACTTTCAGATCATGAATGTGGCCTCCTCGGATGATCTGCCGTTCTATGGTTTCATCTGGACATCCGGATCCCTTACGCTCGACGGACCGCTCTACGGCGCCTCTCTTCGATCCGCCAACGCAACCACAAGTGCGAACAGCGAACTCTTCATTCCGGTTGAAGAAACTGCGGCGGGCACCGACGATACATTCATTGTATTCTCAGATTCCATAGGACACATTCCGGATTTTCGTCAACTCGCAAGTCGCCCATTTCTCCTCGCGAAACGACCCGATGCGGAGCGACGTTTCATCGACGCGCTGGACATGGACCTCAGTATTCTTGTACCGCAGGGATCCACTATTCACCTAGTGATAGATCCGCTTCTCGGCGACGTGATCAATGCGGTGAGCGCCGGCAGGGTTCAGCTGCAGAGAACGCAGGGAGAATTCTTTCTCTACGGTTCACTGGACGTCAGCGGCGGAGATTACCTGTTCACAGCCGGAGAGGTGTTCGTTCGTCGGTTTTCAATCGACGAGGGCGGCACCATCACGTGGAACGGTGATCCGATAAATGCTACGCTCGATATACCCGCCTCATACAGGACGAGAGCGTCGAGAGCAGGCCTGGGCGGAATTTTATCGGACGCCCGAGGGTTGATTCCGCTGATTGTATCCCTGAATATCTCCGGGACGGTACAATCACCCGCGGTCGATCTGGGTCTGTCGATCGATCGGTCGAATCAGAATGTACTCGGGGACTATCAGGCCCTCGAGGCTCAACTGAATCAACCCGACCGAGCTACCGAATATGCCACGAGCGTCCTACTTGTCAATTCATTCCAACTCACTACGGATAATATCTCGACCGATTCCGGAGGGCAACTGGCGTTCAACAGTGTTTCCCAGCTTGTTTCAAGCCAGGTCAATCGATTCTTGAACGAGGCGCTTCCGAATGTTGATTTCAGCTTCGGTCTGCAGGG
>JACZYK010000059.1:2322-10862 GCA_022571135.1 Bacteroidota bacterium | reverse complement strand
CGTCGCCACCCAGGACTACATCAGCCAAAACCCGGACATCGTCCTCCGCTTCCTCAAGGCCGCCCTTCGCGGCATCGAATACGCCCGCGACAACCCGGACGAGGCGATCGACATCGTCCTCCAGTACGCCAGCCAGGAGGACCGCGACCACATGCGGTTCATGATGGACACCGAGCTGGACGCCGCCCAGAGCGACTTCACCGAGGCGAACGGCATCGGCTGGATGACCGCAGCGCAGTGGCGGGCGCTCCACGACTATCTGGTGGAGTTCGGCGGCATCCCCGCGCCCCTGGACGACGTCTCCGTCACCTACGACGACCAGTTCGTCAAGGAGGTGTACGAGGGCGGCTAGCGCTTCCCGGCCGGAGCCTCCATGCTGCGCCTGCTGTGCGACAATAGACCGGATATAATGGAGGCGTCCCTATTCAGCCCGCCGCCCCGCTTACGACTATGCGCCGCCCCTTCGACAAGCCCAGGACAGGCCCCCTGCTCGCCGCCTACTTCGGCCTTCTCGCACTCATCGCCGTCGCTGCGACAGCCGGCGGCGTGCTCCTTTACCGCGACCTATCCTCCGGCGACCCGATAGACGCCGTCGCCAACCGCAACGCCTACGACGTGCTGGGCTGGGAGCTTCGCCACTTCCCCGAGAAATGGCTCTACAAGCTCGCCACCGTGTTCGAGGGCAGCCGGAGCGAGGCGGAGGAGGACGCCCTCATCGGCCGCTACTTCGAGCTGACGGCCGACATCCGCGCCCTGGAGCGCGCCCAGACGGCCTTACCGCCCGGGGCCGCCCCCCGGGGCGACGGCTCGGACGCCGATCGGCTGGCGGAGGCCCGTCGCGAGCGGCGAGCCATCGAGAACGACGTGGAGGAGACGCTGGAGGGTCGCATCAGCGATTTCCTGGCCGACCAGGGGTTCGCCATGAACCCGCCCCTCTTCTCCGATATCGACCTCTTCTTCCCGCCCCTGGACTTCGAGCTCGATAGGCCGCCCAAGGTGCTGGCCGTCTCCCCTCGCGACCGCATCGAGCTGGACCGCAACTACCTTCTCGAGCCCGGCCTGGGGGCCGAGGCCGTCGCCGCCATCGAGAGCGAGACGGAGGAGAGCGGCGTCTCCGCCCTCGTCGTCAACACCGGCGGCGTCGCCACCTACCCCAGCGTCATCCCCGAGCTCGCCTCCTACCACAGCATCGTAGAGACCGTCATCCACGAGTGGCTCCACCAGTATCTCGCCTTCTACCCGCTCGGCCGCAGCTACTTCAGCGGCCAGGAGGCGCGCACCCTCAACGAGACGGTCGCCAACCTCGCCGGGCGCGAGCTGGCGGACCTGTTCAGCGAGCGTTTTGGCGCCCCAACGCCACCCTCCACCCCCGGCCAGACGGGCGGCCGTCTGGGCGCCGACTTCGACTTTCTGGTGGGCAAATCGGGAGACGATACCCAGCAATGGAAGCTCCGGTTCTGATGAAAGTCCGAATCGGTTCTGAAGCGCAATCTTGTTTTCGAGCTTTTTATCGAGAGAATTAGCATCGTAGAGCGCAGCGATCAGCGAATCCGTGGCGGGATTCCACGTCCCGGTATCGATACCGTTCAAGATTCCGACAATCCGTTCATCTCGCGCCCGAAGCACGCCGTCGAGTCCCTCTCCGAACGCAGGCGTTTGAATCTCTTCGGCATAGGTGGGCGAGACGGTCGAGACGGCGTCGGCAAAGCAGAGACCGGCCTTCAGAAATGAAAACCGTCCGTAGTATTCAAAAGGCTCTCCGGGTCCGGTATACCGCTCCGACAGGCCGGCCGTCCGAACGGTGTCGCGATCGAAAGCTCCCTGATAGCCGATGTTGTGAATCGATAGGAGGGATAGCGTGTTTCGAAATAGAACGTCGCGAGAGTACTCTTCTTTCAGGTAAACGGGCAGGAGGGAGGTCTGCCAGTCGTTCGCGTGCAGAATGTCCGGCGACCATCCGATTCTCCTCATGATCCCGAGGATTGCCCGTTGAAAGAGAATAAACCTTTCAAATTCATCCGGATCGTCAGTGTAGACGGACGATCGATCGAAGTACCTCGGGCACTCGATCAGGTACGTTTCGACGTCCGAGTCGGGTAGTCGGCCTGTCCAGACAGAGAAGTATTCGTTTCTGTCACCTATTCGAGTCGAGAGACCGGTGAGTTCCTCGGACAGGGTCAGGTCATGCCCGGACACATGTATAGACGCATAGAGAGGAAGAAAGAGCTTGACATCGCACCCCAGATCGGATAGAAATCTGGGCAGCGCTCCGGCCACGTCTGCCAGACCTCCCGTTTTTACGTACGGTACGCATTCACTCGTGGCATAGCAGATGTTCATTTGCGTTATCGCAGTAGTCCGTGTGGCAGCGTCGAGGAAAAATGCCGGGAGTTACGGGGCAACACCACGGCGCTTTCCGGCCCGGATAGGCGGAGTCGTTCCCCATTCCCAAAATACGCGCTATTTTGTACACAACGATGCCAGGGTTTCTGCAATAAATACGTAAAGGCAGCTCGCAGTGATACTCGACAACATATCCGTAAAGGACGCTTCGTTTCGATTCCACGACGAGGTTCTCAATCTTCTGACGAACGTATGCTCGGGCCATCCCGATATCTGCTCCCTGGAAGAACTCGGGCGGAGCGAGGAGGGCCGCCGGCTCGTCGGAATCCGGCTTGGACGGGGCCCTCTCAAGGCGAGTCTCCTAGCCGGTGCGCACGCCGACGAACCTGTGGGTCCTGAATCGCTACGTACGTTGATCCTGAAAGGATTGGAAGGCCGTGATCGACTGGGATCCTTGTTTGAACGATACACGCTGTACATCGTGCCTCACGTTAACCCGGACGGAGAGGAGCGAAACCGAGGGTGGATTGAGGCCTGGCCCGATCCCGTAGCGTACCTGAAGCACGCCGTCCGGGAGTTGCCGGGAAGGGATGTCGAGTTCAATTATCCTGCCAAGAGGATTGAGAACGGGGCCGTGTCCGGCTGGTTGGCTTCGAACGCTCCCTATCATCTGCACATGAGCCTCCACGGGATGGGATTTTCGGACGGCGCCATGCTGCTCATCGAAAAAAACTGGACGTATCGAACTGGGACCGTCCAGGAGGGATTTACGGAGGCGGCGCGCCTCGCCGGGCTTCGACTCCACGATCACAACCGTAAAGGAGAAAAAGGATTCTTCTACATCGCCCCCGGATTTACGACGACGCCCGAGGGCACGGCGATGCGCACCTATTTCCGCTCACACGGTGACGAGACCACGGCGGCGCTCTTTGGAGACAGTTCGATGGAGTTCGTTCGGAGTCTCGGTGGTGATCCACTTTGCATGGTCACCGAACTCCCTTTGTTTATTGTCGATGGGCCCTTCGAACCATTTATCCCGACGGCGTATCTGGCCTTCAAGAGCGAACTCCCTGAAATACGCCTTGCCCTCCAGCGTGGCGATAACGTGGACGATCGCCTGGCCCGCTACGGCCTGAATCATCTCCCGATCGCCGAGGCCGTACGTATTCAAATGAGAACGATCGAGCTCGGGCTCGAGGCCGTGGAATGATCGTCATCCAAAAAGCCAGCGGACGACGAATACAGCCAGTATGAGCGCCACTGCATCGGCGATCAGGCCTGCCGGGACCGCATGCCGTGTCTTCTTGACGTTGACTGCACCGAAATAAACGGCTATCACGTAAAATGTCGTTTCTGTCGAGCCGAACATCGTGGCGACCATCTTAACCAGAATCGAATCCTCACCGAACTGCTGGATCATGTCCATCACAACGGCCACCGAGCCGGATCCCGTGAGTGGACGGATTATCATCATCGGTAATACTTCGGGCGGAATTCCGAACAGGGAGAACGCCGGGCGCATCCCTTCGATCATGAACTCCAGTGCACCGGAGGCCCTAAACATGCCGATCGCGAACAAGATGGCGACCAGATAAGGGATGATGGTGACGGCGACCGTGAAACCACCTTTGGCTCCTTCCACGAATTCCTCATACACAGGGACTTTCTTGATCAATCCGTAGATCGGAAAGCCGACAATCAGAAGCGGCAGAACGAACACGGAGACGATGTCAATTATCGTACGAATCGTTTCCATTTTAATGCTGAGATTGATGGTCGTTGGATGAGGTGGCGGGGCGAAGGGGATCTGTGTCCCTGTACCGTTTCAACTTTCCGAGTAGCTTGGCCGACATGATTGCCACGAAAAGCGAGACGCTTGTCACGATGAGGATGGCGAAAATGAGCTGATTGATCTGCATCCCCATCAGGGCCACCAGCATAACCGGCGGGACCACCTGAATGCTCGCCGTATTCATGGCCAGAAGCATCACCATGGAATTCGTCGCGGACTCCTTTTCCGGATTGAGCTTCTGGAGTTCTTCCATGGCCTTTATCCCGAGCGGCGTGGCGGCGTTTCCGAGTCCCAGCATATTGGCCGTGAGGTTGAGGACAATCATTCCCATCGCCGGGTGATCGTTCGGAATTTCAGGAAAGAGGGGTCTGAGAACGGGTTGCGTGAACCGGACAATCCTGAGGATGAGGCCGGATTTCTCGGCAATCTGGAGGAGCCCCATCCACAGGGCGATTACGCCGATCAATCCGAGAGCGAGTGTGACCGCCGTCTCGGCAAGTCCGAACGCGGCGTCGGCGATGGCCGTCATCTTCACGAACCGGACGAATGGAAACGTCACGTATGCGACGGCGGAAGAATCGCCCACGAGTCGGAATCCGGAAACCGGGCCGCGGAGATCGTTGTCCCTCGGTGACGTGATGTCTCGTATGGTCGAAAGCGGGGAGGGAAGAGCGGCGTCTTGTGCGAACCGCAGCTGCGTTCCGTCTTCGGTGCGGATGATAATCCCCTCATAGACGTCTGCTGGCGATTCGAAACTGTTGTAGAAGGATCGAAAGTAGCTCTCCTCCAGGTGGACGTTTACACTGAGTCGTCTTGCCGCCTCGTCGTATCCGTCCGGGAAATCGATTTCGACTTCGAGCGGTTCGCCGTTACGATACGTGTCCTGGAGCAGGTCCCGGGTATCGTAGACGATGGCAAAGACGAGACTGAGGGTAATCAGGCCCGCCCAGATATAGTTCAGCATTTTTTCGCCTGATAGTGAATGGTCACGAACAGATTATACGAATACCACCGCCCCCCGAAAACCCTTTGCATGCTTCTGCCACGCGTGACTATTCGCACCTTTGCCGTACGTAACTATATGCGCCCTACACCGCACGTGACGTATCTTCAAATCCGTGCGGCCGGTAACGGAAAACCTAAAATTGAGAAAGACATGACAAAAGGCGT
Organism: Bacteroidota bacterium; assembly: GCA_022571135.1. Classification (GTDB taxonomy): domain Bacteria; phylum Bacteroidota; class Rhodothermia; order Rhodothermales; family UBA10348; genus JACZYK01. The sequence goes on along the minus strand of JACZYK010000059.1, from coordinate 5,557 downwards.
GCGAATTCGCGTTGCGACGATCATGCTTGCGGGATGCTTTCTTCTCCCCGGATGTTTCACGCAGCAACACATCATCGGTGACGGAGCCAGAACAGGTCAGACCGAAGAGGTCAGGCAGTGGTACGTGCTCTGGGGACTGGTGCCGATCAACAAGATAGACACCCAGGAACTGGCCGATGGAGCGGACAACTACGAGATAAAGACGGAGTTTTCGGGTCTGGACATCTTGATCAGCATTTTCACACAGCTTGTCACGGTGTATCCGATGACTGTGACGGTGACCCGATAGGAATCCGTACGTTCTGAATTGAACGAAGCCGGTGGCGAATTCTCTTTCACCACCGGCAACGTTCGGCTTCCGAAGACCCCGGGAAGCAATTCTTTTTTACGGTTGACCACCCGGAGCTTGTGTGCTTCTGCCCGTGGATGATTCCTTTCATTTCCAGATAAATTTGGAAACAAACCCCTCTGGTTTCATCTCCCGGACAGATTCAGGGAGGTATGTTGTCTTGTCAAAGACCGCACGTCCGGTCATCCGTCAACGGATGAAAAGGGGTAAAGACCGAACGATTGCAGGTCGCAAGAAAGGTATCGGCTTGATGCCGAGGATCTTAATTATTCAACGGTGAAGGCTCTGTGAAGCAATTACGTGGGCGGATTAAGTTTTTCCGGTTCTGGACGAAAATATCCGGATATGTCTACGACCGCTCCTAAGGATCAATGCGTCAACCACTCGATGGATAGCCGACTTCGTCATCCGAGCCAACCTGTCTCGTTCCGAAAGCTACCGGGAGTGTGGAATCTCGCTGCTGCGATACTCATCGCGGCCTTCTGCACGGTCGAATCTGTCGCCCAGACAAATGAGTCGCAGCCGAAGCGTGAATCTGTACCGGTTCGCGTCATGGGTTACTACGCGTGGTGGATGGGTGATGTCTGGAAATCGACGGATTTGTCTCTCTATGACCGTTTGATATTCTTCACTCTACGACCAGACAGCAGCGGTCGGATTACGGAGACACACGGTTGGCCGGAAGCCTGGGAGGGGTTGATAGATGCTGCCGGTGACGCCGGAACGGCCATCGTCCCGACTGTCGCCGTCATGGATGGAGCACTCATAAGAAGCTTGTTTACGGACTCACTCCGGTCGGAAGTGCTCCTGAAGGAGATCATGGACTTGTTGCGCGTACCTGATGTTGACGGAGTCCATCTCGATGTGGAGCTGTTCGAAGAGGGGTCAGCCGCAATCAGAGACGGCTATTCTTCATTCGTCGAGGCTCTCGACGTGCGTATGTCTGTCGAGTTTCCCGAGAAAGACCTCTCGATATTTATGCCCGCTTTCGATCAGTCGGGCATTTTCGACGAAATACGGCTTGCGAAAGCGGCGGATGTGCTCGTGGTGCAAGGCTACGACCTTCATTGGCTGACCGGACCTGTGGCAGGTCCCGTCGCCACGCTGAGAGGATGGAAAGGCGCCAACTGGAAGTCGATTGTCGATAGGTATCTGGCTCACGGCGTTCCGTTGGACAAAGTGGTAATGGCGATTCCGTATTTCGGTTACGAATGGCCGACAGAATCCGACGAAGTGGGATCGCCAACACGCGGGCCTGGACAGAAAATCACCCTCATCCCCGTAGATTCCATGCTGCTGCCGCTCATTCAGATATCCGCGCTCGACCGGATCAGGCAGTACGGTGGGGTTCGAGACTCGATATCGGGGAGCCCATATTACGTTTTTGAATCAGAAGACGGGTGGTACCAGGGTTGGTTCGAAGACGCGGTCAGTCTGCGCGAAAAATCCGTGTTCCTGAGAGAGTCCGGACTGGGCGGCGTAGCCGTTTTTCTGATCGGATACGACGGAGGTCGGCTCGATTACGTTCTGAGGAATTCGTTTCGGTGATATGGAATCGGCTCACCCTAACTCCATCAGCCCGCCGACGACCAGTGCGCACGAATCATCGGAACAAGGGCATCCAGCTCGGGATTGTCGGGATTCACCACATGCTCCGGTAGGACGACCGTGTACCAGCCTTCGACAGCTGCATAGGAATGCGACGTGATGAGCAGCCCATTGGGAATTTTCGGCTCATGCACCGACATGGGTTTGGAGTGGAGTTCCACCCGTATCCACGATGCAGCCGAACCGGCCACGAGCGCGCCGGCCAGACGACACGATGAACCGACAGTCATGACGTGTGAGGATGTATGCCGTGTGCGCGCGACGACGATCTCCATTACCGAGTTGTTGAGGTTTTCATCGTCCGTCAGTTCCGCAAATACGATGTGGGCGGTCGGTTCGAGGCGACGAAGAAGTGAGATCGCCAGTTTGTCATCGGCGATACCGATCAAGATGACGGCCGGGTTCTGTGATGAGCCAAAGACTCGCACGCGAGCTCTGCCTTTCAGATCGTGACTCTCGACCGGCTCAGGGCCTCTGTCAATGGGCGCGCAGCATTCGATCAAGACGCCGTGCGCTTCCCTGGGATGGAGGAAGAATATGCGCTTCCCGTCGGCTCCGTCCTCTGCTCCATCTGCGACGATGTGAAAGCCGAGCGATGTAAGCCTCTCCGAGGCAGCGTCGAGACTCTCGACATCGAATGCCAGGTGATGGACACCTTCGCCCCGCTTCTCGATAAAACGTGCCACGGCAGAGTCGGGTGAAGTTGATTCAAGCAGCTCAAGCTTTACGCCGCCCACCCATAGAAAATGTGTCTTTATGCTTTCGCGCGACACATGCTCTGTTTTATATACCGTCGTATCGAGTATCCGCGAGAACGTTTCTATCGCTTCGTCGATGTCGGAGACTGCAATACCAATATGTTCGAGGCGCATATTCTTGTCGATTGGCGGTGTCGGAAGAGGCTGAAAAGGTTACGATAGCTCGGCTTCTTAAACCAGTCGAGATCGAGCCACATTCAAATTGCGGCGGTGCCCGAGACACATGTGAGCGCCGCGTATTACCTTTCATTCGCATTCGAACCCCGGACCATTACGTGCCACCCATGCACCAACACGCTTCGCACAAGGATTTGCGGGGGCCGGCGATGATCGCCAGCCTTCTCGTAGCGTTTCTGATGCTGGGCGGAAAGATGACGGCGTATTACATCACCGGCAGTGTAGCCATCTTTTCGGATGCGATGGAATCGGTCATCCATCTACTGGCAACTGCATTTGCCGTATTCAGCCTGTGGTATAGCCTGCAACCGGCGGACCGCTCGCATCCCTACGGACATGGCAA